>JBBIGT010000001.1:0-47744 GCA_037447395.1 Comamonadaceae bacterium
GTCCTTCAATAACCAAACCCAGCGGCCGGCAAAAGACCAGCGGCCCCAGACTCCGATGGCGAATTTGTCACCACAAGATAGCAGGTTCAAGGTTTGTTCGGGCGGTTGGTAAGCACGGGGTTCGACACCACCCATCACGGCCCGCAAATTGTTGGCCAGAGGCAAGCCGGCGCGTACCGCATATACGCCGCTGCGCGCCAGCTTGCGATCGACGCGCGTGCTGACGTCACCCGCGGCAAACACCGCGCGGTGACTGGTTGAGCGTTGGTACATGTCGACTGCTACAAAACCTTGGTCGTCCAACGCCAAGCCACTGCCTTGCAGCCAGCTTGGCGCTTGGGTACCGACGGCGATGACTGGTACGTCACAGGCGAGACGTGCGCCGTTGGCGAGTTGCACCGTGTCCGCCGAAATGCCGACGGCGCGTTCCTGCAAGACGGTGATTCTGCGTAACTTCAGCGCCTGCGCGATACGGTTCTGCGCGGATGATGGGTAAGCGGCGCCCGGTGGCGTCTCGCCGGCGACCACGGTGACAGTCGCGGTCGGCAGTCGGTAGGCCATGGCACAAGCCAGTTCGATACCTGCGGCACCCGCGCCGATGACGGTCACGCGCAGCGCGCGACTTGTCGCCAACTCAACCACTTTGGGCCACAGTTCGGCGAACCGCTCGATCGGTCGCACGAACAACGCGTGACGGGCTGCACCGGGAATCCAGCGCTCAATTTGTTGCCGATCTTGCGTCGCACCAGTATTGATCGACAAGACGTCGTAGCCCAGTGTGCTGCCGTCGTCGAGCGTCAGCTGACCGGTTGGCGCGTCCAATGCCGCCACGCTGCGCTGCAGGTATGCAACGCCACTGCCGTCCAGCAACGCAGCCAGGGCGATGCTGCATTCGTCAAGGTGGTAGTGCCCGGCGACAAACCCGGGCACCATGCCCGAATACAGTTGCCGCGGGTAGGGCGCCACCAGCGTTACCTGTCGGCCAGGCAGGGGTTGTCGCGCCAGCGATGCCAGCAGGTTGATGTGCGCGTGACCCGCACCAAGCAGAACCAGATGTTTCATGCAGGCAGTTTGGTTTGACTTGGCTGATTTTGCGCTGGATTGGCCAAAGCAAAACGGGTTAGCGACACTGAGTCACTAACCCGTTGATTTGTGTGGTCGGAATGAGAGGATTCGAACCTCCGACCCCTTCGTCCCGAACGAAGTGCGCTACCAGGCTGCGCTACATTCCGAAAATTTTCACCGTTGTTCAATCGTCAAGCCCGACGATCCAACAGCTGAGCCGCTAATTGTAGCAAAGCAGAAGTGTGATCGTTGGCTGGGAGTAAATTTGCCGCAGCGATGGCGCGTGCTGCCTCGGCGCTGGCGGCGCCTCGCGCCACATCGAGGGCGCCTGTTTCCTTGACGATGGCGACGACCTGTTCGATTTGCTTGACGTCACCGGTTTCAATGGCTGAGCGGATCAACTGACGCTGGGCATCACTGCCACGTTGCATGGCGGCGATTAAAGGCAGGGTGGTTTTGCCTTCGCGCAGGTCGTCGCCCAGGTTTTTTCCCATCACTGTTGCGTCACCGGTGTAATCGAGAACGTCGTCGACGATCTGGAACGCAGTGCCCAGCGCTTGCCCATAGCTGGCGCAGGCGTCTTCGATCGTCGAATTCGCGCCACTCAGAATGGCCCCAACGCGGGCGCTGGCTTCGAACAATTTGGCGGTTTTGGAGCGAATGACCTGCACGTAGCCGGCCTCGTCGAGTGCTGGGTTGTGCATGTTCATTAACTGCAGGACCTCACCCTCGGCGATGACGTTGGTGGCATCGGCCAGAACGCTCATGATGGGCATGCTCCGTGCATCGACCATCATCTGAAAGGCGCGGGAATACAAAAAATCGCCGACCAGTACACTGGCCGGATTGCCAAACGCTTCGTTGGCGGTGGCGTTGCCGCGGCGCATCGACGAGTCGTCGACGACGTCGTCGTGCAATAACGTGGCGGTATGAATGAATTCCACGACCGCGGCGAGGTTGAAGCGCTGTTCGCCCTTGAACCCCAACGCGCCGCAGATCAGCAACAGGAGCGCCGGGCGCAGTCTTTTTCCGCCGGCTGAAATGATGTAGTGCGACACCTGTCCGACCAGCGGAACGCCAGAATCGAGCCGCTTGGCAATCACGGTATCAACGTCGCGCATGTCCTGCGAAATCAGCGAAAGCGGTGATGAAGAAGGCGAGACAGAGGCTTGCAAGACGGTGGACTCAGAAGTTTGCGGCGATTATAGAAAGCTCGGTGAAGTGCAAAACACGCTGCGCCAAGCGGCGTGACGTTGCGACGCCGGCCGCCCGCTGACGCTTTGCACGACTGCGCCACCGCTGCTACGTCACCAGACTTATGCGATAATCCACGGCTCTGCGGAAATTCGTTCGTAGAGATTCATTCAAGAGGTTCATATGTACGCGGTCATAAAAACCGGTGGCAAGCAATACAGGGTTGCCACTGGCGAAAAGATTAAGGTAGAACAGATTGCTGCGGACGTTGGCCAAGAGATCGTGCTGGATCAGGTTCTTGCTGTCGGTAGCGGCGCAGAACTGAAAGTCGGCACCCCCTTGGTGTCCGGCGCAAAGGTCAGTGCCACGGTGGTGGCACACGGTAAGCACGACAAGGTCACCATCTTCAAGATGCGTCGTCGTAAGCATTATCAAAAGCGCCAAGGGCATCGTCAGCAGTTCACCGAATTGCTGGTAGGCGCTATTTCTGCATAAGGAGCGAGAGTCATGGCACATAAAAAAGGCGGCGGCTCAACGCGCAACGGGCGCGATTCCAAGCCCAAAATGCTCGGCGTAAAAATGTACGGCGGTCAACTGGTTGCCCCGGGCGCCATCATCGTGCGTCAACGCGGCACGCAGTTCCACCCGGGCGTCAACGTCGGGATCGGCAAAGACCACACCCTATTTGCCAAGGCTGAGGGTTATGTCAGTTTTGACGTCAAAGGCGCGCTTAACCGCCACACCGTGAGTGTCACGCCCGTCTGACGGCGACCTCGCGCTTGTTAAAACCCCGCGCCATGCGCGGGGTTTTTGTTTCAGAATGCTGTTGGACAGGTTGGTGTAGAACGCTGTCCACACCCGATAATGCGTCTATGAAGTTTGTCGATGAAGCCTGGATTGACGTCGCTGCCGGTGATGGTGGTGCGGGCTGCGTTTCGTTTCGCCACGAAAAGTACAAAGAATTTGGTGGCCCGAACGGCGGCGATGGGGGACGTGGTGGCCATGTTTTTGCAGTCGCGGACGCCAATCTGAATACCTTGGTCGATTACCGTTTTTCCCGGCGCTATGACGCGCAGCGCGGTCAGCATGGCATGGGCTCCGACATGTTTGGCGCAGCCGGCGATGACATTACCCTGAAGATGCCGGTCGGTACCATCATCAGCGACGCGCAAACCGGCGAGGCGATGTTTGAGCTGCTGAAGCCGGGTGAGGTCATCACCCTTGCCAGGGGCGGCGACGGTGGTTTTGGCAATTTGCGCTACAAGAGCGCCATCAATCGGGCGCCGCGGCAGCGTACGCCTGGTTGGCCCGGCGAGAAGCGCAACCTGAAGCTTGAGCTCAAGGTGCTGGCCGACGTCGGCCTGTTGGGCATGCCCAACGCCGGCAAGTCAACGTTGATTACGGCAATCTCCAACGCCCGCCCGCGCATCGCCGACTATCCCTTTACCACGCTGCATCCCAATTTGGGGGTCGTGCGCGTCGGGCCTGAGCAGAGTTTTGTCGTCGCCGACTTGCCCGGCTTGATTGAGGGGGCTTCTGAAGGTGCTGGCTTGGGCCACCAATTCTTGCGGCACTTGCAACGCACGCGCCTGTTGCTGCACGTGGTCGACATGGCTCCATTCGACGACGCCGTCGACAACGTGGCGCAGGCCAAGGCAATCGTCAATGAGTTGAAAAAATACGACAAAGCGCTGTACGACAAGCCGCGCTGGTTGGTGCTCAACAAGCTCGACATGGTCCCTGCTGAAAAGCGCGCGGCGTTGGTGCGGGACTATGTCAAGCGTTTCAAGTTCAAGGGGCCGGTTTTTGAAATTTCGGCGTTGACGCGCGAAGGTTGCGATCTGCTGATCAAGGCGGTTTACCAGCACATCAGTGCACAACAGAAGGCCGAACACGGGACAGAGGTGGTCGATCCGCGCTTCGCATCAAGCGCGCCCTGAGGCGTTTGTTGAGGCTGCGTCAAAAGCCGACTAGCCGGCTGGGCGGTGATCGGCCTGCCCTAGTGCCTTATCCATGAGCACGACGTCAAGCCAACGGTCAAACTTCCAGCCGCACGATTTCAGCACGCCAACCGGCGCAAAACCACAGCGGCGGTGCACGCCGATGGAGCTGTGGTTGGCCGAATCGCCGATCACGGCAATCAGTTTGCGCACGCCGGCGCGCTCGGCCTGCGTGCACAGTTCAGTCAACAGGGCCCCGCCCAGTCCGTGACCCGCAAGATCTGGGCGCAGATAGATTGAGTCTTCAGCGCTGAAACGGTACGCCGGGCGCGGTTTGAACCAGTTGCAGTAGGCATAGCCGAGCACCGAGTGACCGTTGACTGCCACCAGGTAGGGCAAATGTTTGACCAAAACGTCAACCCGACGTTGCGCCATGTCGGCGGTCGAAGGCGGGTCGATTTCGAATGTTCCGGTACCGCAACGCACGTGATGGGCGTAAATCTCTGTGATTTGCGCGAGATCTTGTTCTTGACTTGGACGGATAAGGGCCATGGTGTACTACTCGTTATAATCGCCGGTTGCCTGATGTGTCGCTGGCCGGGTGGTCATGTCGCGTGTCTCAAGCGTTGGGCAAGGTGGACAAATTTCGTGGCGTGTGAACGCCATTTCCCAAAGGATAAATTATGGTCGTCATTCGACTCGCCCGTGGTGGTGCCAAGGCCCGCCCGTTTTTCAACATTGTGGTGGCTGACAAGCGTACGCGCCGCGACGGCCGCTTTATCGAACGCATTGGTTTTTACAACCCGATCGCTACCGCCAATGAAGAAGGCCTGCGCATCGCGCAAGACCGCCTGACTTACTGGAAAAGCGTGGGCGCACAGGCCTCGCCGACCGTTGAACGTCTGGTGAATCAGGCTGCCCAAACGGCCAAGGTCGCGGCTTAAGCTGTGACCATGCCTCCCGGCCTCGAGCCTGCCGAATTGCCGGCAGACGCCGTCGAAGTCGGGCGCATTTTGGATGCCTGGGGCATCAAAGGCTGGTTCAAGGTCCAGCCCTACAGCGCCGAGTCCGAGGCGCTTTTTTCTTGCAAACGCTGGTTATTGCTGCCCGCCGCAAAGGGCCGCAAAGCGTTTGACGATGTGGCCCTGCTTCGTATCAAACAAGCCAAGGTGCATGCCGACACTGTCGTCGCGTGCGCGCACGACGTCGATGGCCGCGACGCTGCCGATGTGTTGCGCGGCTGTCGAATTTTCGTCGCCCGGTCGAGTTTTCCGACGCCGAGTCCGAACGAGTTTTATTGGGTCGATCTGATCGGTTTGTCGGTGTTCAATCGACAAGATGTCCGACTCGGCCAGGTGCGCGAACTGCTCAGCACGGGCCCGCAGACGGTGCTGGTCATCGACGATGTGCAAGACGGCCAAGCGCGTCAGCGCATGATTCCGTTTGTCGCCGCTTATGTCGACGACGTCGATCTGGCGGCCAAGCGTATCGTCGTCGATTGGCAGCCAGAGTATTGATGTAACTGGTTTCGCGACATGCGCTTTGACGTTGTCACGCTGTTCCCCGAGTTGTTCACGCCGTTTTTGACGACGGGTATCACGCGGCGGGCGTTTGCGTCCGAATTGCTCGACGTCCGACTGCACCAGTTGCGTGATTTTGCCGACGGCAACTACCGCCGTGTCGACGATCGACCGTTTGGTGGTGGCCCCGGCATGGTCATGATGGCCGAGCCGCTGCTGCACTGTTTGCAGCAGGTCCGGCAGCAGCGCGGTGACGCGGCACCGGTCGTTCTGTTTTCTCCGACGGGGCAAATGCTGAATCACGCGCAGGTTGAGCGCTGGGCGCACAGCGCCGGCGCCGTGCTGATCTGTGGTCGCTACGAAGGCATCGACCAACGTTTCATCGACCGCCACGTCACCGAGCAAGTCAGCCTGGGCGACTTTGTACTGTCGGGTGGCGAGATTGCCGCCGTGGCGCTGCTCGACGCGGTGGCTCGTCTGCAGCCGGGCGTGTTGGGTGATGCGCAGAGCCACGTGCAAGACAGTTTTAACCCGGCGCTCGACGGTCTGCTCGATTGCCCGCATTACACCCGGCCCGAAACCTGGCAGGGACAAAGCGTGCCAGACGCTCTGCTGTCAGGACATCACCAACACATTGAGCGCTGGCGGCGCGAACAGCGCCTGCTGGTCACCCAGCGCTTGCGACCGGACCTGATCGCCCAGGCACGCGTCGCGCAGGCCTTGAGCGCCGCCGACGAAGCGTTTCTTGCCACGCTATAATGCGCAGCTTTTCGATCCTCTACCCGACCGCCTGAAATCGTTTTGGGCATGCGCCATTGGGGCGCTGGTGCTGGCAAGATCTTTTGAGGACTCCCATGAATCTGATCCAAACCCTTGAGCAAGAAGAGATTGCTCGTCTGAACAAAACCATCCCCGACTTCTGCCCTGGTGACACCGTGGTGGTCAGCGTCAACGTCGTCGAAGGGAACCGCAAGCGCGTTCAGGCCTACGAAGGCGTCGTCATTGCCAAGCGCAATCGCGGCCTCAACAGCGGCTTCACCGTGCGCAAAGTTTCCAGCGGTGAAGGCGTCGAACGCACGTTCCAGACCTATAGCCCCTTGATCGCCAGCATCGAAGTCAAGCGCCGTGGTGACGTGCGTCGCGCCAAGCTGTATTACCTGCGCGATCGCAGCGGCAAGTCGGCACGTATCCAGGAAAAGCTGCCTGCACGCAAGGCCACCGTGGCGCAGTAAGCCTGCTTCGGCGCAAACTGGAAACCGTCAGCTGTTCGCAGTGACGGTTTTTTTTTGTCTGCGTCGACCCGTGCCTTCTGCTTAAATGGCCGCCATGTCGACGTCTAAATCGGGTCTTGTCAATCCACATGAAGTCGCCGTCCTGCGCGTCGATCGCGATTTGCCGGCGGTGCCGGCTGCCGCGTTGGCAGCGCCGGCCTTGCGCCAGCGTTTCATGGCCCCGCCGCGCTGGACGCCCGAAGTGCGCGCCGAGCCGCGTTTTCTCGACCGCGCGCCGACGCCGGCGGCGGTGTTGCTGGCGATCGTTGGTCACGCACAACCGACTGTGCTGTTGACCCAGCGTACCGCGCATCTGTCAACGCACGCCGGGCAGATTGCTTTTCCGGGCGGCAAGTGCGACGCCGGCGACGTCGACGCCGTGGCCGCAGCGCAGCGCGAGGCGGCCGAAGAGGTCGGCCTGTCGGCGCAGGACACCGAGATTTTGGGAACCTTGCCAATCTACACCACCGGTTCGCAATTCATCGTGACCCCGGTGGTGGCGCTGGTGCAACCAGGCTACCGTGTCGCCATCAACGCGCAGGAAGTGTCGGAGGTGTTTGAAGTGCCGCTGGCTTTCCTGATGAACCCGGCCAACCATCTGCACCACGAGGTGCTCTGGCAAGGTGAATTGCGTCATTGGCTGTCGATGCCGTACCACGACGGCACGCAAGAGCGTTTCATTTGGGGTGCCACCGCTGGCATGCTACGCAATTTTTACCGGTTTCTGGTCGCCTGAGGCCAGGTCCGCAGCGGTGCAACCGCTATCATCCCCGCATGAGTTTTGTCTCGGTTCTGTTTGCGTTGATGCTTGAGCAGGTGCGCCCGCTGCAGCGCGGCAACCTGCTTCATGCGGGCCTGCGCGGCTGGGTGCGTTGGTGCACGCGCAGTCTCGACGCCGGCCGCCCGCTGCACGGCTGGTTGACTTGGTCGGCGGCAGCGTTGATGCCGGCGCTGGCGTCGATGGCCATCTACTGGGCGCTAGACCTCTGGGTCGGCTGGCCGCTGGCCTTGTTGTGGAGCGCGTTGGTGCTGTACGCGACGCTGGGCTTTCGCCAGTTTAGCTTTCATTTCACGCAGATTCGCGACGCGCTGGCCAGTGGCGACGAAGAACTGGCGCGGCGCCTGTTGGCCGATTGGCAGCACCGCGAGGTCAACGACGCGTCGCGCAGCCAGGTCGTCGGCCAGGTCATCGAGGCCTCGACGCTGGCGGCGCATCATCATGTGTTTGGCGTGCTGGCGTGGTTTTCGGTGCTGGCGGCTTTCGGCTTTGGCCCGCTGGGTGCCGTGCTGTACCGGCTGAGCGAGTTTGTCGTGCGCTACTGGCGGCACCAGAGTCAGGCGCAGCATCAGCCGGTGAGCGCCGCCTTGCTGGTCAGCGCCGATTTGGCGTGGCAGCGCATCGACTGGATTCCGGCACGCATCACCGCCTTGAGTTTTGCTGTCATGGGCAATTTTGAGGAAGCGGTGGACAGTTGGCGCCGTTACGCGCAGCGCGTTGACGCCGTCAACGACGGCGTTGTCCTGGCGGCCACGGCCGGCGCGCTGAACATCCACCTGGCCGAGCCGCAAGCCAACGCCACGCCGCCTACGCCAATGGCGCCCTTGGAGGACGCCCGCCCGATGCCTGATCTGCCGCATCTGGCGGTGGTCGTTGGGCTGGTGTGGCGCACAGTGGTGCTGTGGGTGGTGTTGCTGGCCTTGTTGACGCTGGCCCGTTTGCTGGGTTGATAAGTTTGAATGTTTTTGGCATCTAGCCCTTATTTTTAATGGGCATGTAGCTATATTATCAGTAGTATTTTATGACCACACAGTTCTTCAGTCCGGTGCTGGCGCAGCTGACGCCCTACGTGCCCGGCGAGCAGCCCAAGATCAGCAATCTGGTCAAACTCAACACCAATGAGAACCCGTATCCGCCGTCGCCGCAGGTGGTGTCGGCGATCGTCGCCGCGGCGCAGCAGGGCTTGCAGCTGTACCCCGACCCACAAGCCAGCGCCTTGCGCCAGGCCGTCGCCGGGCATCTGGGTTTGACGGCGCAGCAGGTCTTTGTCGGCAATGGTTCCGACGAAGTGCTGGCGCACGCGTTCTTTGCCTTCTTCCAGCAAGACTGCCCATTGCTGATGCCCGACATCAGCTACAGTTTTTATCAGGTGTATTGCCGTCTCTACGGCATCAACGTGCGCCAGGTGCCGCTCACCGCCGACCTGCGCTTGCGCGTGGCCGACTACGCTGGCGCAGCCGGCGAGCGGGTGGCCGGTGTCGTCATCGCCAACCCCAACGCGCCGACCGGCATTGGCTTGCCGCTGCAAGACGTCGAGGCGCTGCTGCAGCTGCATCCGCGCTGCGTCGTGCTGGTCGACGAGGCCTACGTCGACTTCGGCGGCGTCAGCGCCGTCGGCCTGATCGACCGCTATCCCAACCTGCTGGTGGTGCACACCTTGTCCAAGTCGCGCTCGCTGGCGGGCTTGCGCATCGGCTACGCCTGCGGCCAGCGGCACCTGATCGACGCGCTGGAGCGCGTCAAAGACAGCTTCAATTCCTACCCGCTGGACCGCCTGGCCTTGGCCGGCGGCGTGGCGGCGTTTGCCGACGCGGCACACTTTGAGCAGACGCGCCGCGCTGTCATGTCCAGCCGCGAGGGCCTGACGCTGGCGCTGGAAGACCTGGGATTTGTGGTCCTGCCGTCGCAAACCAACTTTGTCTTTGCTCGCCATCGGGCGCGCGACGCCGCCGGGCTGGCCGCCGGCCTGCGCGCGCAGGGTGTGCTGGTGCGCCATTTCAAGCAGCCGCGCATCGACGCCTACCTGCGCATCAGCATCGGCACGCCGGCGCAGTGCGAGCGCCTGGTGCACGCATTGACTGAGTTGCTGCAGACGCCGGCGACAACCAGCGAACACGCGACAGCTACTTAGGACGACGGGCTGGTCACGACACCGGTGCTGCATGGCGCCCCGGCGGGGCCGCTCAATAGCGTCGGGCCTGGCTGAGTTGGGCGTATAAATCGCTATAAATTTTGTATCTGCCGGCGCTTATGTAGCCTTGGCTATAGGCTGATTTGACTGAAGAAATTACGCCGCAGCCCGGTTCGTGCAGGTGGCTGCAGTTGTAGAAGCGGCACTGCGCCACGTGCGGCAAGATGTCGGGCATGTAGGCGGCCAACTGCGCCGGGTCGATGTGCTGCAGGCCAAATTCCTGAAAACCCGGCGAGTCGAGCAACGCCGTGGTTTTGTCGGCGTCGAGCCAATACCAGGTGGTGCTGGTCGTGGTGTGCTTGCCCGACTGCAGCGCTTGCGACAGCGCCCCGGTTTGCGCCAATGCGCCGGGGATCAGGCAGTTGATGAGCGTGCTTTTGCCGGCGCCCGACGGGCCCAGCACCAGTGTCGTTTTGCCGGCCAGGTGTTGCCGCAGCGTGACGCGGTCGGCAGCGCTGGCCTGCGCCAGCGACAATCCCAGCACCGCGTAGCCCATGTCGCGGTAGGCGACCAGCTTGTCCCAGGCGCGGGCGAAGGGTGCGGCCAGATCGCTCTTGTTCAGGGCGATCAGCGGGGTGATGTGCTGCGCCTCGGCGGCGATCAGCGCGCGCGACAGTTGGTCGGCGGAGAACTCGGGTTCAGCGGCGATCAGGATCAGCACCTGATCCAGATTGGCGGCGAACGACTTGGTGCGGACCTCGTCCTGGCGGTACAGCAGATTGCGCCGCGGCTCGATACGCTCGATGGTGCCTTCGTCCTGGGAGGCCAGCCACTGCACGCGGTCGCCCACCACCGCCTGGCTTTTCTTGCCGCGCGAGTGGCAGATGCGCCGCGCCCCGTCGCCGCTCTCCAGCAAAAAATGGCGGCCGAAATTGCCGACGATCAAACCCGGCTGAAGCGCGGCAGCGGTCATCAGGCGGGCGCGTTCAGGCGCGCCAACCGCTCCGACGCGCCGGGGTGCGAGTAGTAGAACGCCACGTACAGCGGGTCGGGCGTCAGCGTCGACGCGTTGTCCTCGTACAGTTTGAGCAGGGCGTTGGTCAGGTCGCGTGCGCTGGTCAACTGGGCGGCAAAGGCGTCGGCCTGGAACTCGTGCTGACGCGACAGTTGCGCCCACAGCGGTGTGACGAAGAAGGTGAACACCGGCAGCACCAGCACAAACAGCAGCAACGCCAGCGCGTCGTTGGCGCCCAACGCGTTGGGCAGTACGCCCAGCCCGGTGTAGAACCCGCTTTGCTGCGCCAGCCAGCCCAACAGCGCAAAGCCCGCCAGGCTCAGGGCAAATAGCGCGACGATGCGTTTGAGCACGTGACGGTGTTTGAAGTGACCCAGCTCATGCGCCAGCACGGCGTCGACCTCGGCGGCGCTCAGCCGGCTGAGCAAAGTGTCGAAAAAGACCACCCGCTTGGCTGCGCCAAAGCCGGTGAAGTAGGCGTTGGCGTGGGTGCTGCGCTTGCTGCCGTCCATCACGAACAGCCCCTTGGCGGCAAAGCCGCAGCGCTGCATCAAGGCGGTCACACGGGCTTTCAGCGACGCGTCTTCAAGCGGTGTGAATTTGTTGAACAGCGGTGCAATCAGCGTCGGGTAGATCACCAACAGCAACAGGTTCAAGCCCATCCACAGTAGCCAGGCCCACAGCCACCACAGGCCGCCGGCCGCACCCATCAGCCACAGCAGCAGCGCCGCAATCGGCAGGCCAATGGCCGCGCCCATCAGCGTCGATTTGGCCAGGTCGGCCAGCCACAACTTGACGGTCATCTTGTTGAAGCCAAAGCGCTGTTCAATGACAAAGGTCTGGTACAGCGCCAGCGGCAGGTCAAGCAGGCCACTGATCAGCGCGAAGGAGCCGAGCAACGCCACCTGCTGCCACAGGCCGGCGCCCAGCCAGTGCAGCAGCGCCTGGTTGAGCAGCGACAAGCCGCCCAGTAGCGTCCAGCACACCAGCAGGGCGCTGGTCAGAATCAATTGCAGCGTCGCCAGGCGGCCTTTGGCCAGCGTGTAGTCGGCGGCCTTCTGGTGTGCGCCCAAGGCAATGGTCTGGGCAAAGGCTGTGGGCACGGCGCTGCGATGCTGCAGCACGTGGCGCATTTGCCGGGTGTTGAGCCAGAATTTGACGACCAGTGTCAGCAGCAGCGCCAGCGCAAAAGCCAGCGTCAGCAGCATCGACGGTTCCAACCAGGTGCGGGGTTCAAGCATGGCGGCGAAGTTTAGGTGATCGGCGACAATTTGCCGCATGCCCACCATCGACGCCCCCACACCGCTTGCCCCCACCCTGGGCAAATCTGATCAGAACCTGGTCTGGCTCGACTGCGAGATGACCGGGCTGAACCCCGAGGTCGACCGCATCATCGAGATTGCCGTCGTCGTCACCGACGCGCAGCTGCAATACCGCATCGACGGCCCGGTGCTGGCGCTGCACCAGAGCGACACCTTGCTCGACGGCATGGACAAGTGGAACAAGAGTACGCACGGCAAGAGCGGCCTGATCGACCGGGTACGCGCGTCGACGTTGGGCGAAGACGCCGCACAAGAGCAACTGCTCGACTTTCTGCGCCTGTACGTACCCAAGGGTGCGGTGCCAATGTGCGGCAACACCATCGGCCAGGACCGGCGTTTTTTGGCCCGTTACATGCCGCGCCTGGAGGCCTATTTCCATTACCGCAACGTCGACGTCAGCACACTCAAGGAGCTGGCCAAACGCTGGGCGCCGACGGTGCAAAAGAGCTTCAAGAAAAAGCAGCGGCACACGGCGCTGGCCGACGTGCACGAGTCGATCGACGAGCTGGAACATTACCGCGCGCACTTCATCCGCGTCCCGGGTTAAAAAATAAAACTCAGTAGAAACCCGAATCCCGGGTATACTGCGCGGCTTTGCTGCACACAGCGGCAAATTATTTGCGCATCTCCCAACATTCAACGGGTCCCGGGGCCAGCCGATCACGGCTTGCTCCAAAAAATTGACCCCCCAGCGTCCGGTTGTCCGCTTCAGCGGCAAAACCCGGCCTGAGTCCGTTTGCTGGTTGATGTTTTTTAACCAGTAACGGAGTCCTCCGCAGACTTTGCGGACCTCCCTTTGCGAGAAAAATCATGACTGACGCTTCCATTGCGACAGACGCTCTGTCGTCTGCTGAAAACCTGTCCAACGATCTGCACCTCATCGCCGAGCCGGCGTTGTCGCTGGCCGCTGCCGAGCCCGCGGACACCGCCGCCGCGACGGCGCCAGCGCCCAACGGCTTTGTCACCCTGGGCCTGGCGCCCGAACTGCTGGCCGCGGTGGCTGACCTGGGCTTTAGCCAGCCGACCGCCGTGCAGCTGAAAACCATTCCGCTGGCCATGCAGCAACCGGGCGAGGCGACGGCGTCGGTGCGCTTTACCGACCTGATGGTCTCCAGCCAGACCGGTAGCGGCAAGACCGCCGCCTTCCTGCTGCCGGTGCTGCACACCTTGCTGGCCCAGCAAGCGCAGGCCGAAGCCAAGGCACGCGCCGACCATGAACGCGCCGCCGCCGAGGCCGCCGCGCGTGGCGAGGCGCCGCCCAAGCGCCCCAAGCGCAAGGACCCGACCAACCCACGCCATTTCATCGCGCCGACGCCCGGCGCGCTGGTGTTGTGCCCGACGCGTGAGCTGGCGCAGCAGGTTGCCCATGACGCCATCGACCTGGTGCAGCACTGCCGTGGCCTGCGCGTCGCCAACGTTGTCGGTGGCATGCCCTACCAGTTGCAAATTGCCAAGCTGCAAAACGCCAATCTGGTGGTGGCCACGCCTGGGCGTTTGCTCGACTTGCAGCGCTCGATGCAGATCAAGCTCGACCAGGTGCAGTTCCTGGTGGTCGATGAGGCCGACCGCATGCTCGACCTCGGCTTTGCCGACGATCTGGCGGAAATCAACCAGCTCACCGCCGAGCGGCGCCAGACGATGATGTTCTCGGCCACATTTGCGCCGCGCATCCAGCAATTGGCCGCCCGCGTCATGCGCGAGCCGCAACGCGTCACCATTGACAGCCCGCAAGAGAAGCACGCCAACATCAAGCAAGTGCTGTTCTGGGCTGACAACGCGCAGCACAAGCGCAAGCTGCTCGACCATTGGCTGCGCGACAAAACCATCAATCAGGCGATTGTTTTTGCCAGCACGCAGATCGAATGCGACGGCCTGGCCAACGACTTGCAGCAAGACGGCTTTGACGCCGTGGCGCTGCACGGCGCCTTGAGCCAGGGTTTGCGCAACCGCCGGCTGATGGCGCTGCGCCAGGGCCGGGTGCAAATTTTGGTGGCCACCGACGTGGCCGCGCGCGGCATTGACGTGCCGACCATCACCCACGTCTTCAACTTTGGTCTGCCCATGAAGGCCGAGGACTACACGCACCGCATCGGCCGCACCGGGCGCGCCGGCCGCGACGGTCTGGCCGTCACCTTTGCTGAGCTACGCGACCGTCGCCGCGTTTTCGACATCGAAGCCTTCACCCGTCAGCCGCTCAAGGCCGAGGTTATTCCCGGGCTGGAGCCGCAAATGCGCGCGCCGGCGGCGCCGCGTGGCGGTTTGGGTGGTCGCGGTGGGCGCGGCGGTTTTGGCGAACGTGGCGGCTTCAGTGAGCGCGGCGGCTTCAGTGAGCGCGGCGGCTTTGGCGACCGCGGCCACGGCAACGACCGTGGCGGTTTTGCCGAGCGCCGACCCGCCGGGCCGCGCATTGTTGGTGACGCTGGCGAGCGCGGTGGCTTTGGCGAACGCGCCGGTGGCTTTGCGCCGCGTGCACCGCAACGGTCGGCGCCGGCGCGCGACGGTTTCAGCTACGAGCGCAAAGGCGGCTTCAACGACCGTTTCCCGGGTGATCGCCATGCCGCCCCGCGTGGCGACTTTGCGCCCCGCGCTGAGTTCGCACCACGCGGCGAGTTTGCTTCGCGCGGTGCGTTCGCGGCACGCGGCGACGGTGCGCCGCGTCAGCAAACGTTTGGCAAGCCGGGCTTTGACCGCCCCGCGTTTGGCAAGCCGTCCGCTGGCAAGCCGACGTTTGGCAAGCCGGGCGCCAGCGGTAGTAAACCGTTCGCCGCGCGTGAGCCGCAAAAGCGTTTCGGCAAACGCGACCACTGAGTCGCCACAAACAAAAAAAGCCCGTCGGTGTACTGCCGGCGGGCTTTTTTTTGGGCTGTTGATGGGTGTTGGTGACGCGGCCCGGCTTGTCTCAATTTGAGAATTTCGCCGTGCACAAGGCACTGCGTCAGGGTTTGTCCTAGGTGGTCGTGACGGCAAAATCAGAACAATGCCTAGGCATCCAGTTTCATAGGAAATCCGTTGCATAAGCACGGTTCGGGCTGGTTCGTTCAAACCCTTCAGGAGATACCCCCATGCAAAAGGTGTTGCACATCAACGCAGACAAATGCACCGGCTGTCTGCAGTGCGAAATGGCCTGTTCCTTTGAGAACTACGGCACCTTCGCCACCGCCAAATCGCGCATCAAGGTTTTCAACTTTCACCATACCGGCAAGAAAGTGCCCTACACCTGCACCCAGTGCGACGAAGCCTGGTGCCTGCACGCCTGCCCCGTTGAAGCCATCACCGTCGACAAACTCACCGGCGCCAAAGTCGTCAACGAGGCCACCTGTGTCGGCTGTAAGGTCTGCACCATCGCCTGCCCGTTTGGCACCATCAACTACATGCAGGAAACCGGCAAGGTGCAAAAGTGCGACCTGTGCGGGGGCGAACCCGCATGCGCCGAAGCCTGCCCGACCGGCGCGATCACCTTTATCGACGCCAACTGGACGGGGCTGGGCAAGATGCAGCAGTGGGCTGACAAGCTGGGCAACCAGACTGCCACCGCCTGACCTCAACACCTAAGGAGAATCACTATGTCATGGGCTGGAAAAATCCTTCGCGTCAACCTCACTGCGGGCAGCGTCAAATCTGAACCTCTCAACATGGAGTGGGCCAAAGCCTACATCGGTTCACGTGGCCTGGGTACCAAGTATCTGGTCGAAGAAGTCGATGCCAAGGTTGACCCCTTGGGCGCGGCCAACAAGATCATCTGGGCCACCGGCCCGCTCACCGGCACGATGGCCAGCACCGGCGGGCGCTACACCGTCATCACCAAAGGCCCGCTCACAGGGGCCATTGCCTGCTCCAACTCGGGCGGCTACTGGGGCGCCGAGCTGAAGATGGCTGGCTGGGACATGGTGATTTTTGAGGGCAAGAGCGCCAAACCGGTGTACCTCTACATCAACGACGACGTGGCCGAATTGCGCGACGCCGCGCACCTGTGGGGCCGAAGCGTCTGGCAGACCGAAGAGCTCATCAAGAAAGGCCTGCAAGACCCGCTGGTGCGTGTGTCATCGATCGGCAAGGCCGGTGAGAACAAGGTCTTGTTTGCCGCCGTGGTCAACGACCTGCACCGTGCCGCCGGCCGCTCGGGCGTGGGCGCAGTCATGGGCAGCAAAAACCTCAAGGCCATTGCCGTACGCGGCACCAAGGGCGTGGGCAATGTACGCGACCCCAAAGCCTTCATGGCTGCCACCAAAGCTGCCAAAAAGGTACTGGCAGACAACGGCGTCACCGGGACCGGCTTGCCCGCCATGGGTACGCAGGTGCTGATGAGCGTGATCAACGAGGTCGGCGGCCTGCCCACCCGTAACCACCGGGACAACCAGTTTGAAGGTGCCATGGACATCGGCGCCGAAGCCATGGCCAAGCCGCGCGCCAGCGACGGCAAGAAACACCTGGTGACCAACCAGGCGTGTTTTGGCTGCACCATCGCTTGCGGGCGCATCAGCAAGATGGACGAGAGCCATTTCACCATCGAGAACAAACCGCAGTACCGCGGTGCCAACGGTGGCCTGGAATACGAGGCCGCCTGGGCGCTGGGCGCGGCCAACGGCGTCAACGACCTCGAATGCCTGCAGTACGCCAACCTGCTGTGCAACGAGGAAGGCATCGATCCGATCAGCTTTGGTGCCACCGTGGGCGCGGTCATGGAGCTCTACGGCATGGGCGTGCTGACCAAAGAGCAGATCGGCATCGAGGCACCGTTTGGCTCGGCGCGCGCGCTGGCCTTTTTGGCCGAGGAAACGGTCAACGGCCGCGGTTTCGGCGTCGAGATTGGCCAAGGCTCCAAGCGGCTGTGCGCCAAGTACGGCCACCCGGAACTGAGCATGTCCAGCAAGGGTCAGGAATTTCCGGCCTACGACGGTCGTGCCATCCAGGGCATCGGTCTGGCGTACGCCACCAGCAACCGCGGCGGCTGCCACCTGCGCGGCTACACCATCGCCTCCGAAGTGCTGGGCATCCCGGTCAAGACCGATCCGGCGGAAAGCCAGGGCAAGCCCGAACTGGTCAAGGCGTTCCAGGACGCGACCGCCGCGTTTGACTCGTCTGGCCTGTGCATCTTCACCACCTTTGCCTGGGGCTTGCAGGATTTGGCGCCGCAAATGCAGGGTGCCTGCGACGCGCAATACACCGTCGAAGAACTAGCCAAGATCGGCGAGCGCATCTGGAACATGGAGCGCGAGTTCAACAACCGCGCCGGCTTCACCAAGATGGATGACAGCCTGCCCGCGCGTCTGACCACCCCCGCAGGCGCTTGCAAGACTGGCCCCATGAAGGGCAAGTTCAACGAGCTTGCCACCATGCTGCCCAAGTACTATGAGGCGCGTGGCTGGGACGCCGAGGGCCGCCCCACAGCGGCGACCAAGCAGCGCTTGAGCCTGTAACGCGCACTGACCCAAACGCCAGATGAAATTGGGGTCAGATCACCGCCCAAGGGGCGTGTGCTCTGACCCCAATTTCGTCGGGCAAGACTAAAAACTCTTTGGAGACTTCCCATGACCCACCACGTCATTCTTGGCGCTGGCCCGGCCGGTGTCATCGCCGCCGAAACGATTCGCAAACTGGCGCCGCAGGACAGCATCACGCTGATCGGTGACGAACCCGAGCCAGCGTATTCACGCATGGCCATTCCCTACCTGCTGATGGGCAACATCGGTGAATCGGGCACCTACCTGCGCAAGACCGCCACCCACTTTGACAATTTAAAGATCAAAGTGCTTCGAGACCATGCAGATGCTGTGCAGACAGCTACAAAACAGATAGTTCTCCAAAGCGGCCAAACGCTGGCATTTGACACGCTGCTGATCGCCACCGGGTCGCACCCGGTCAGCCCGCCGATACCGGGCATCGCGTCTGCTGGCGTGCACACCTGCTGGACGCTGAAGGACGCGCGCGCCATCATGGCGCTGGCCAAGCCCGGTGCGCGCGTGCTGCAGCTCGGTGCCGGTTTTATCGGCTGCATCATCATGGAGGCACTGGCCGCGCGCGGCGTGCGCTTGAGTGTGGTGGAGATGGGCGACCGCATGGTGCCGCGCATGATGGGGCCGACGGCCGGTGGCATGATCCGCGACTGGGTGGCGGCCAAAGGGGTGGAAGTGTTCACCTCAACCCGTGTCGAATCGATTGCGCCGGGGCAACCGCTCACCGTGACGCTGTCCAATGGCACAACCATGCAGGCCGACCTGGTGATCAGCGCCGCCGGGGTGCGCCCCGCTATTGGCTTCCTGAAAGACTCGGGCATCACCTGCTTGCTCGGTGTGCTCACCGACGGCCACCTGCAAACCAACGTGCCGGGCATTTTTGCCGCTGGTGACTGCGCCGAAGCCTTGGACAAGGTCTCAGGCAAAACCATGGTCAGCGCCATCCAGCCCAACGCGGCCGAGCAGGCGCGCATCGCCGCGGCCAACATGGTGGCGTTTGCCCGTGGGCGCGCGGCGCACGCGGAGCTCAAGGGTGTGACACAAATCAACGTGCTCGACACGCTGGGCCTGATTTCCAGCAGCTTTGGCGACTGGCAGGGCGTGCCCGGTGGTGAGCATGTGGAACTGACCGACAAGGCTGAAGGGCGGCATTTGAGCCTGCAGTTCAAGGACGACGTGCTGGTGGGGTGCAACAGCGTCGGCTGGACCGACCATGTGGGCGTGATGCGCGGCCTGGTCGAAGGTCAGGTCAAGCTGGGTCACTGGAAAGACAAGCTCAAACAGGACCCGACGCTGCTGATGGAGGCTTACCTCGCCAGCGCGCAGGGGCAAGGCGACTGGTCGGGGGCGGCGGATGCGCGGCGCAGGTAAGCTTTGCGACAAATCAAGCGACAACCCAAGCGATAAACCAAGCGATAAACCAAGCGATAAACCAGACGACGCCAGGCGATGCAGATCACCCTCAAACTGTTTGCCACGCTGACCGACTATCTTCCGGCTGAAGCCGAGTACACCAATTTTGTCGAGCTGACTTTGCCCGACGGTGCAACCGTCGCCGACGTCATCACGCAGCAGCGCCTGCCAGAGAAATGGGTGCACCTGGTGCTGGTCAACGGCCACTACATCGCCGCGCAGGTGCGCGCGACAACGGCGCTGGCGGACGGTGACACGCTGGCCATCTGGCCGCCGATCGCCGGTGGCTAGTTATATAAGAAATTGGCCTATAGCCCATATAAATAAAGCGCAAACAGCTATTGAATATGGAGTACCCAGAGAGCTTTGAACGCGACATGGCGTGCCAGGAGGTCGACTGGCTGCGCTGGTTGTCGGGGGCCATCGGCGACAACTTTTTCAAGTTGCACCCCGGGCGCGCCGGTGTGCGTCTGGGCGACGGGGCGCTGGGCTTGCGCTGGCAGGTGGCCGAGCCGCGCGTCATCGGTCTGGTGCGCCTGCCGCGGTTGCTGGTGCAGTTTCGCTTTGGCGGCGTCAGTGACGCGGATCGGCAGGCGTTTATGGCGCGCTTTGACCTCTTTATGCAGCGCGGCGGCGGGTAGGTGTCGGTTAAATAATCGCGAAACTGTGCGCATCACTTAATGCGCATTGAAAGTTGCCATGCCCTGCGTTCAAACAACCGCACCCAAACGCAGCGTGTGGGCTCGCCAGCCCTTAAAAAGAGCCATCAATTTGAGCCTGAGTGCCGGCGTACTCGATGCCGCAAGGACACTGGAGCGCAATATCTCGAAGGTGTGCGACACGCACTTGCGTGAACTGGTCACGCAAGAACAGAAGCGTCGCTGGCAACCTGACGCAACTCAGCCCAGCGTCAACTTTGACTATGTCAAGCCAGATGACGAAAAAAGCTTGGCAAATTGGTTCCTGCGAGTCGCCCCAAGTCACCGTAAAGCCGCTCGCAGTCTTGGGTTGCAGGCGATGGGCCGTACCACTCGGTTTTGACGATGTCACCCATGAAGCCTTCCGCCCATTTTCCCCAGTTGCCCTGGTCAACCTCACTCGTCAAGTCGTCATTCAAGCGCCACTTGCGGCAATGAATAAGGTCGCCGTTTTGATGCCTGCCAGCGTCAGCAGCAGCGAGCCAAACAAATGCAACGCGGCGGTGCCAAAACCCAGCAGGTAGCGCTGCTGGCCGAGCATGCCGACCACCTCCGCAGAAAAACTTGAAAACGTCGTCAGCGCGCCCAGAAAACCGGTAATGATGGCCAGCCGCCACGCCGGGTCCAGGTGCGGCAGCGCCTGGAATACGGCCACGGCGATGCCGATCAGGTAGCCGCCGATCCAGTTCGCCGCCAACGTGCCCAGGGGCAGCGCGACGCCCGGGTTCAGCCAGAGCCCCAAGCTCCAACGGCTCAGGGCGCCCAAGCAGGCGCCGACGCAAATGGCGGCAACAGACATCATGATGTTGTGATCATATCGGGCAATGCGTTGTGGGCACAAAAAAACCCGCCGTAGCGGGTTGCTTGACCGGTGAGGGGGCCTGTCACTTGTGGTCGCGCTGGCCTTGGCGGCTGCCTTGGCAGCGGCCTTTTCTTCCTTGGCTTTTTTGGCGGCTTCGGCTTTGGCGGCTTTTTCGTCAGCCTTGGCTTTCTTGGCCGCTTCTTTGTCAGCAGCGGCTTGTGCCTTGGTATCGACCTTCATGTCTTTGGTTGCTGCGGCTGCCGCAGCCGGCGCGGCTACTTTTGCATCGGTCTTCTTGGTGTCTGCCTTTTTAGCCGCAGGTGCCACGCCCTTGAATGTGTCGCCGTTGACGGTCAGGCCTTCGGCTGAGAATTTGGCGGCATTGCCTTCGCCCACGCCCTTGACGCGATTGACAAAGTCAGTCCAGTCCTTGAAGCTGCCTTTCTTGCGTTCGTCCAGAATCTTGGTTGAAATGCCTGGGCCAATGCCCTTGATGCCATCGAGCTCGGCGGCCGTCGCTTTGTTGACATCGACCGCGGCAAAGCAAGCGGCGGCATACAACATGGCCAGGGTGGCCAGAATTTTTTTCAACATGGGTGTTTCTCCTGAAGGGTGAGGGTAAATATGCAATGGCGACCTGAAACAAGGTATTCAAGCCGAAGCGCTTAACGGATGTTCGGGCAGCAGGTTGACGGGCAGCGTGACATATTGTTGTCAGCGCTGCATTTGGGCGGACTAAACCTGCCGTGCCAGCCAAGCAACATAGCTGGCCGCACCGGTTTGGACATCGGCAAAAGTGTGGTCGCAGCCGGTGGCGCGCAACGCAGTGAGGTCGGCTTGTGTGTAGCACTGGTATTTGCCGCGCAGCGCGTCGGGGAACGGCACGTATTCCAGCAGACCTTGCGCGACCAGTTGTTCCAGCGACAAGGGCGCCTGGCCGGCCAGCGCGCGCAGCGCGTTGACGGTGCTGCTGGCCACGTCGTTGAACGGCTGCGCCCGGCCGGTGCCCAGGTTGAAGATGCCGGAGACGCCAGGGTGGTCAAAGAACCACAGGTTGACCGCGACGACGTCGTCAACAAAGACAAAGTCGCGCAGCTGCGCACCGGGGCCGTAGCCACCGTAGTCGGCAAACAGCTTGACTTTGCCGTCGGTTTTGAACTGGTTGAACTGGTGAAAGGCGACGCTGGCCATGCGGCCCTTGTGTTGCTCGCGCGGGCCGTAGACGTTGAAGTATCTGAAGCCCACCACCTGCATGGTCTTGCCGGCAAACGCGCGTTGAAATTCGTTGCCGCATTCGCGGCGCATGCGCTGGTCAAACAACAGTTTGGAGTAGCCATAAACATTCAGCGGCCGCTCAAAAGCGGGCTCTTCGCGAAACGTGTCCGAGCCGCCATAAGTTGCGGCGCTGGAGGCGTAGAGCAGGCGCGCGCCGCGACGCTGGCACGCCTGGTACAACTTGACCGAGGTGGCAAAGTTGTTTTGCATCATGTATTTGCCGTTCATCTCCATGGTGTCGCTGCAGGCGCCTTCATGGAAGATGGCTTCGACCTGGCCAAAGTCGCCGCCGGCGTAATCGTCGTAGAACACGTCGGCGTCGACGTAGTCGGTGATCTGCAGGTCGGCGATGTTGCGGAATTTGTCGCCTTGCGTCAGGTCGTCCACCGCGATGATGTCGGTGATGCCACGGGCGTTGAGGCCCTTGACGATATTGCTGCCGATAAAGCCGGCGGCGCCGGTGACGACGATACGGGTCATGCAAACAACTCCTCGTAAGAAACGGTGGCGGTACCAAACTTGCCGACGACGATGCCGCCGGCGCGGTTGGCCAGCGGCATTGCCTGGCGCAGACTTAAACCCGCGGCGACCATGGCCGCCAGCGTGGCGATGACGGTGTCGCCAGCGCCGGTCACATCAAACACCTCGCGCGCCTGGGCGCTGACGCTGACTTGACCGGCGTCGTCAAACAGCGTCATGCCTTCCTCGCTGCGCGTCAGCAGGATGGCGCCGATGTGGTGTTGCTGGCGCAAGGCCTGGACCTTGGCTTGCAGCTCGTCTTCACTTTGCCAGGCGCCAATCACCTGTTGCAGCTCGGCGCGGTTGGGGGTGATGACGCTCGCGCCCTGGTAGCGCGTGTAGTCGCTGCCCTTGGGGTCGACGAAGATCGGCACGGCGGCGGCGCGCGCGCGGGCGATCATGTCGGGGATGTGCGCCAGCCCGCCTTTGCCGTAGTCAGAGAACAGCACCGCCTGGTGCTGCGGCAGCAGGCGGGTGAACGTGGCGGTTTGCGAGGCCAGCACCTCGGTGCGCGGCGTGTTCTCAAAGTCCATGCGCAGCAATTGCTGCTGGCGGCCAATGACGCGCAGCTTGACGGTGGTCTTCAGGTCGGCGTCGCGGCCAAAGTAAGTCTGGATACCGGTGTTGGCGACCAGCGCCTCGAGCTTGTGGCTGGCCTCGTCTTCGCCGACCACGGTCAGCAGGCTGGCCTGCGCGCCCAGCGTGAGTACGTTGTAGGCGACGTTGGCGGCGCCACCGTTGCGCTCTTCTTCGCGCGTGACGCGCACCACCGGCACGGGGGCCTCGGGGCTGATGCGATCGACCGCGCCGTACCAGTAGCGGTCGAGCATGACGTCGCCGACGACCAGCACGCGGGCGGTGGCCAGGGTTAGTTTGGAAATACTCATAGTTCTTCGACCCGTTTGGCCGGGTAACTGTCCCAGGTCTGACAACCCGGGCACTGCCAAAAATGTTGGTTGGCGGTAAAACCGCAAGAGGCGCAGCGGTACTTCAGCAAGGGCGTGACCGCATGATCGAGCGCGCGCTGCACCATCGGGTGGAATTGCTCGTGTTCGAGCTTTTCCTGGGCAATCCAGCGCGTGGCCGCGACCAGCGAGGGCTCGCGCGCCAGATGCTGGGCGTAGAGCTCGCGCTCGCTCAAGGCGGTGTTGCCGTTGGCCAGCCGCGCCAGGGCAACCAGCACGTCGAGCGACGGCGCTTGCGCGTACAGCGCCTGCAGCCGGGAAAAGGCCGTGGCCGTGGCGCCCACCTGCAAGCTGAGGTCGGCCAGCGGCGCGGCGACCAGCGCCGCGGCCGTGGGCGCGGCGTCCAGGGCGTCGAGTAGCGTTTGCTGCGCCGCCGGCGCGTCGCCCTGCGCCTGTTGCAGCTGCGCCAGGGCGATGCGCGGGCGCGGCGCGTCGGGCGCTTGGGCGATGGCGCGGGCCAAAAAACTGCGCGCCGCGTCGAACTGGCCGGCCGCTTGGGCGCTGGCGGCCTGCTCGCACAGGTAATGCGCCAGGCGCGGGCTGAAGGTGCCCGGCGCCGCCTGGTCGAGTTTGCTGGCCACGTCGGCGGCGAGTAGCCAGTCGCGGCTACGCTCGTAGTTGGCCAGCAGCGCCAGCCGGGCTTCGTGCTCAAAGGCCGTGCCTTCGAGCTTGCGCAGCGCGTCTTCGGCGCGGTCGAGCAGACCGGCCTTGAGAAAGTCCAGCGCCAGCGCATGTTGTGCCCGGTGGCGGTCTTTGGCGCTCAGGTCGCCGCGTGACAGCAGGTGCTCGTGCACGCGCACGGCCCGCTCGTACTCACCGCGGCGGCGAAACAGGTTGCCCAGGGCAAAGTGCAGCTCCGAGGTGTCGGGGTCGCTCTGCACCGCTTCGATGAAGGCGTCGATGGCTTGGTCTTGCTGCTCGTTGAGCAGATAGTTCAGACCCCTGAAATAGGCCTTGGGCGCTTGGCGGTCTTCCAGACGGATTTGCCGCAAGTCAAAGCGCGAGGCCAGCCAGCCTAGCGCAAAGGCCAGTGGCAGGCCGAGCAAAATCCAGCCGAGATTAAAGTCCATCGCTGTAGGCCGGTTGCGTGGCTGGCGCGGCGGTAGCGTTGCCGTCTGGGTTGGCGCCGGCCGGGTTAGTGGCGCTGGGCGTGGGTGGGCGTTGGCTCAGGCGCCACGGCACCATGCCAACGACGCCGATGGCCACGCCAGCGGCAAAGGCGATCAACACCACCAGCACCTGCGGCGCCTGCCAATGCTGGCCAAAGAAAAAGTGCACGGTGACGGTCTGCTGGTTATTCAGCGCAAAGGCAAACAGCGTAAAGAAGACGGCGGCCTTGAGTAACCACTTGAGTAACCAGAGAATGTTCTTCATGGCGGTGTGGGGGCGTCGCAAAAATTTTAATTGTCAGTGGCGCGTTCGACGCGCGCCTGGAGCATGGAGGTCTGTCCGCTGCTGCGTCAGGCCGACGGCTGCTGCAGCAATTCTTGTGTGCGTCGGTCGACGGCTTCGCGCAGCGCCTTGCCCGGTTTGAAGTGCGGCACGCGTTTTTCCGGGATCGCCACGCTTTCGCCACTGCGCGGATTGCGCCCCTGGCGCGGCGCACGGTAGTTGACCGAGAAGCTGCCAAAGCCGCGCACCTCGATGCGGTGGCCGCGCGCCAGCGCTTCGTTCATCGCGTCGAGAATGGTTTTGACGGCAAACTCGGCGTCGCGCTGCGTCAGCTGACCAAAGCGGGCGGCGAGTTCTTCGACCAGGTCTGAGCGGGTCATGTCGGTACCTCTTGGGAGAGCAAAAAAACGACCGGTGAATGCAGGGCACGCACCGGTCGTCCGATTTGTCAGGCGGTCAAGCTCAGTTGTTGTCCAACTTGGCGCGCAGCAGGGCACCCAGGCTGGTGGTGCCAGCGTTTTCACGGGACGACTGTTGGCTCAAACTGGCCATGGCTTCGCTCTGGTCGGCGGCGTCCTTGGCCTTGACCGACAACTGGATGTTGCGCGCCTTGCGGTCAACGTTGACGACAACGGCGGTGACCTCGTCGCCGACCTTCAGCACGTTGCGCGCGTCTTCGACGCGGTCACGGCTGATCTCAGAGGCACGCA
Source organism: Comamonadaceae bacterium (assembly GCA_037447395.1). Lineage (GTDB taxonomy): Bacteria > Pseudomonadota > Gammaproteobacteria > Burkholderiales > Burkholderiaceae_C > Rhodoferax. The sequence goes on from JBBIGT010000001.1 coordinate 25,464, forward strand.
GGTAACCGACCACGTCTTCACCCAGGTCGATCTCGGCGCCACGGGCGTCGACGGTCTTGACCTTGCCGCTGACCACGGCACCCTTGTCGTTAATCGACGCGAAGGTGCTGAACGGGTCGCCGTCGAGCTGCTTGATGCCCAGCGAGATGCGTTCGCGGTCGACGTCGATGGCCAGCACGATGGCTTCCACTTCCTGGCCCTTCTTGTACTCGCGCACGGCTTGTTCGCCGGGTTCGTTCCACGACAGATCAGACAGGTGCACCAGACCGTCGATGCCGGCGGCCAGGCCGACGAACACACCAAAGTCGGTAATCGATTTGATCGGGCCCTTGACGCGGTCACCGCGCTTGGTGTTTTGCGCAAACTCTTGCCACGGGTTGGCCTTGCATTGCTTCATGCCCAAGCTGATGCGGCGCTTGTCTTCGTCGATGTCGAGCACCATGACTTCGACTTCGTCGCCCAGGGCAACGATCTTGGCCGGCGCGACGTTCTTGTTGGTCCAGTCCATTTCAGAGACGTGCACCAGGCCTTCGATGCCGGGTTCGAGTTCGACAAACGCGCCGTAGTCGGCAATGTTGGTGATCTTGCCAAACATGCGCGTGCCTTGCGGATAGCGGCGGTTGACGCCCATCCACGGGTCGTCGCCCATCTGCTTGAGACCCAGTGACACGCGGTTTTTCTCGGTGTCGAACTTGAGGATCTTGGCGGTGATTTCCTGACCGGCGGTGACCACTTCGGACGGATGACGCACGCGGCGCCAGGCCATGTCGGTGATGTGCAGCAGGCCGTCGATGCCACCGAGGTCGACGAAGGCGCCGTACTCGGTGATGTTCTTGACCACGCCTTGGACGATGGCGCCTTCGCGCAGCGTTTCCATCAGCTTGGCGCGCTCTTCGCCCATGGAGGCTTCGACCACGGCGCGGCGGCTCAGCACCACGTTGTTGCGCTTGCGGTCGAGCTTGATGACCTTGAATTCCAAGGTCTTGTTCTCATACGGTGACAGGTCTTTGGTGGGGCGCGTGTCGACCAGCGAACCGGGCAGGAAAGCGCGGATGCCGTTGACCAGCACGGTCAGACCACCCTTGACCTTGCCGCTGGTGGTGCCGGTGACGAAGTCGCCGGTTTCCAGCGCTTTTTCCAGGCTCATCCACGACGCCAGGCGTTTGGCGGTGTCGCGGCTCAGAATGGTGTCGCCGTAGCCGTTCTCGATCGAGCCGATGGCCACCGAGACGAAGTCGCCAACCTGGACTTCGATTTCACCCTGATCGTTCTTGAACTCTTCCAGCGGCACGTAGGCTTCAGACTTCAGGCCGGCGTTGACGACGACGAAGCTGTGGTCGATGCGCACGACTTCGGCGGTAATGACCTCGCCGGGGCGCATTTCGGTGCGTTGCAGGGATTCCTCAAACAGGGCGGCAAAAGATTCAGACATGGTGTGATGCGGTGTGAGCCGCAGGTTAAATCACGGTTTGACCCGTGGGGTTACGTTGTGGTGAACCGCGCCTGAGGCGCATCGTTGCGATGCAGTGAGTCGGGTGCGGGCCGGGTTCCTGGGGCTTGCGCCCTCAGGTTGTGCCTTGCCACCAGCGCAACACCTGATCAACCGATTGCTCAACCGTTAGTTCAGAGTTGTCCAGCAGCTTGGCGTCTACGGCAGCTTGCAGGGGCGCGGCGCTGCGCGACGTGTCGCGCGCATCACGCGCCTGCAGGTCTGCGCGAAGGGACGCGAGTGTAGTCGAAATTCCCTTTGAAATCAACTGCTTGTAGCGGCGATTTGCCCGCTGCTCGGCGCTGGCGGTCAAAAACACCTTGAGCCGCGCGTGCGCAAAGATCACTGTGCCCATGTCGCGCCCGTCGGCGACCAGCCCGGGCAGGCGGCGAAAGCGGTGTTGCAGGCCGACCAGCGCGGCGCGCACCGCCGGCAGCGCCGAGATACGCGAGGCGTTCATGCCGCATTCTTCGCTGCGGATGGCGTCGGTAATGTCCTCGCCTGCCAACCGGACCCGGTCGCCGTCAAACGCGATCGGCAAGCCTGCGGCCAGACGGGCGATGGCCGCTGCACCGCTGGCGTCCAGCGGCAATTGCGCGCGCGCCGCGGCCAGGGCGGTGATGCGGTAGAGCGCGCCGGAATCGAGCAGGTGGTAGCCCAAGCGCGCGGCCACTGCCGCCGCCAGCGTGCCCTTGCCCGAGGCGGTCGGGCCGTCAATGCACAGCACCGGAATCGCCTCTGCCGGTGTCTGTACCACGGAAAACAGCGTCTCGAAATAGTCGGGGAAGGTTTTGGCGACGCACTTGGGGTCGTTGATGCGGATGGTGCGCTGGGCCGGGTTGAACGCTGCCAGCGCAAAACACATGGCCATGCGGTGGTCGTCGTAGGTGTTGATCGTCGCGGCGCGCCAATCCACCGTGTGCGCGGGCGGCGTGATACGGATGAAGTCGGCGCCTTCGTCGACGCTGGCGCCGAGCTTGCGCAGCTCGCAGGCCATCGCCGCCAGTCGATCGGTTTCCTTGACGCGCCAGCTGGCGATGTTGCGCAAGGTGCTCGGGCCGTCGGCGTACAGCGCCATCAGCGCCAGTGTCATGGCGGCGTCGGGGATGTGGTTGCAGTCCAGGTCGATGGCCTTGAGTGGCCAGTCGCCCTGGCAGATTTCCAGCCAATTGGCACCGCTGCTGATGCGCGCGCCCATGGCGCGGGCGGCGTCGATGAAGCGGATGTCGCCTTGAATGGAATCGGCACCAACACCCAAAAGCTTGATGCTATTTTTGCCATTAGCCCATGCGGCGATTGCGCCAGCAGCTATAAAATAACTAGCACTTGAGGCGTCGGCCTCGATGTGGATTTCGCCTGGCGATTGCAGCGCACTGCCCTTGGGAATGGTGAATCGCTGCCAGCCCTGGCGCTGCACGCCGACGCCAAAGCGCTGCAACAGTTTGAGCGTGATGTCGATGTAGGGGCGCGAGATCAGCTCGCCGATGACGTCGATCTGGATGTCTTGTCGGGCCACCAGCGGCAGCGCCATCAACAAGGCGGTGAGGAACTGGCTTGACACGTCGCCGCGCACCTGGATCGGCGCGCTGATCTGCAACTGCGCCTGACCGATGTGCAGCGGCGGGTAGCCGATTTGGCCGAGGTAGTCGACCTGGCAACCGAGTTGCCTGAGCGCGTCGACCAGGTCGCCGATTGGGCGCTCGTGCATGCGCGGCACACCGCGCAGTTCGAAGTCACCGCCGAGCACCGCCAACGCCGCGGTCAACGGGCGAATCGCCGTGCCGGCGTTGCCCATGAATAGCTGCGCCTGGCGCACCGGTAGTTGACCGCCCAAGCCGTCGATGGTGACGGTGTGGCCGGCCTTGGCGACGCCACAGCCCAGCGCCGCCAGCGCGTCGAGCATGACGCGGGTGTCGTCCGAGTCGAGCACGTCGTGTACGGTGGTGCGACCCTGACACAGCGCCGCCAACAGCAGCACGCGGTTGGAGATGCTTTTGGAGCCGGGCAGGGTGACGCAGCCGTTGGCCGCCTGCAGTGATGGCAGGTCGAGAAATTCGGTGGCAAACATGGTCAGGAAAGTTCGGTCATGCGCCAATGCGCGCGGGTGGTGCTGGCCTGGGTGATCAGTGCTTCCAGTGTGCGCTGGTCTTGCCCACGCATCGCCGCTTCAAACAGCGACAGCTGGTCGCGCAGCAGCTGACATTGCGCCAGCACCTCGGCACTGTTGGACAGGAAGATGTCGCGCCAGACGCACGGGTCGCCGGCGGCGATGCGCGTGCTGTCGCGAAAACCAGGGCCGGCCAGCGCCAGAAAGTTTTGCCCGCGGGCCTGGCCGGTGACGGTGTTCATCAGCGCAAACGCCAGCAGGTGCGGCAGGTGGCTGACGGCGGCAAAAGTTGTGTCGTGCGCCTCGGGGGTCATGTGCACGACCTTGCTGCCAATGGCGCGCCAGACTTCTTCGGCGCGGCGCACCTGCGCGGCTTGCGTCACCAGCGTCGGCGTCAGGATCACTTGGCGGCTCCGGTACAGGTCGGCGTCGGCGTGCTCGACGCCGGCGCGCTCTTTGCCGGCGATCGGGTGCGCCGGCACGAACGAGCCGACCTGCTCGCGCAAGCCGTTTTGCGCCGCTTGCACCACGTCATTTTTCGTCGAGCCGACGTCCATGATCAGCGTCTGCGGCGTGACCATGTGGCGGATCGCCTTGAAGGTGGCCTCGGACGACGCCACCGGCACGGCGATCAGCACGATGTCGGCGCCCGACACCGCCAGCAGCGCCGACGGCGCCTCGACGTCGATGACGCCAAGCTGGCGCGCGCGCTCGGTGGTCGAGGGTGACTTGCTGTAGCCAACGACGCGCTGTACCAGGCCCGCCTTTTTCAGGGCCAGGGCGAACGAGCCGCCCATCAGGCCGCAACCAATCAGACCGAGTTGTTCAAACATGGTTACTCCGTCACCGGGTAGGTGCCCAGCACCTTGTAAAACGCGCACAGGCGGTGCAGCTCGTCCAGCGCCGCGGCGACGTTGGCTTGCGACGGATGGCCGGCGAGGTCGATGTAGAAGTAGTACTCCCACTGGCCCGAGCGCGCTGGGCGTGACTCAAAGCGCGTCATCGACACGCCGTGTTTTTTCAGCGGCACCAGCAGGTCGTGCACGGCGCCGGGGCGGTTTTGCACCGAGACGATCAAGCTGGTGCAGTCGTTGCCGGTGGCGGCCGGCGCGGCCATGATCTGCGGCAGGCAAATGATGGCAAAACGCGTGCGGTTGAAGGCGTCGTCCTGGATGGCGTAGGAGGCCACGTGCAGGCCAAACTCGCTGCCGGCGCGTTCGCTGGCAATGGCTGCCCAGGCGGGGTTGGTCGCGGCCAGCCGGGCGCCTTCGGCATTGCTCGGCGCGGCGCGGCGGTCGGCGTGCGGCAGATGCGTGGTCAGCCAGTCCTGGCATTGCGCCAGCGCTTGCGGGTGCGCGTAGACCGCTTCGATGTCGTGCAGCGCCGGCTCCAGGCGCAACAGGTTGTGGCGCACCAGAAAGCTGGTTTCGCCAATGATGTGCAGCGGCGAATTGAGCAGCAGGTCCAGCGACCGTGAGATCACGCCCTCGGACGAGTTTTCGATCGGCACAACGCCAAACTCGGCGCTGCCGGCGGCCGTGGCGCGGAACACTTCGTCGATGCTGACGCACAAGATGCGCGCCATGCTGCCGCCAAAGAACTGGATCGCTGCCTGCTCGCTGAAGGTGCCTGCCGGGCCGAGAAATGCCACGCGCTGCGGCGCCTCCAGGGACCGGCAGGCCGACATGATCTCGCGCCAGATGATGGCCACGCTGAGCTGTTTGAGCGGCCCCGGGTTGAGCGCTTGCAGGTTGGCGATGACCTGGTTTTCGCGGTCGGGGCGAAACACCGGTGAGCCATCGACTTTTTTCACCTCGCCGACCTCATGCGCCAGTTGCGCGCGCCGGTTCAACAAGGTGATCAGCTCGCGGTCCACCGCGTCGATCTGGTCGCGCAGTTCGGGCAGTGTTTTGGCCATGGTGCGGGTTTACTTGAAAGGACCGATGTATCAGCCAGCCGTTGTCATGCCGGACATGTTCCGGCGGCCAGAACGACGAGCTTGAGAAAAATAGCTGTCATTGCCCATGCTGGGCCTCGAACTCGCGCAGGTAGTCGACCAGCGCTTGCACGCCTGCCAGCGGCATGGCGTTGTAGATGCTGGCGCGCATACCGCCGACAGACTTGTGGCCCTTGAGCTGCAGCAGGCCGCGCGCGTGTGCACCGGCCAGAAAGGCGTCGTTCAGGCGCTCGTCGCGCAAATAAAACGGCACGTTCATGCGCGAGCGACAGTGCCGCGCCACTTTGTTGAAGTACAGCGCCGAGTCGTCGATGGCCTGGTACAGCAACTGCGCCTTGGCGATGTTGGTCGCCTCGACCGCCTGGATGCCGCCCTGGCGCTTGAGCCACTTGAACACCAGGCCGGCGATGTACAGCGAATACGTCGGTGGCGTGTTGAACATCGACTGGTTGGCGGCCACCGTTTTGTAGGTGAAGGCGCTCGGGCAAATCGGCAGCGCACGATCGAGCAGATCGTCGCGCACGGCAACCAGTGTCAGGCCAGCAGGGCCGAGGTTTTTTTGCGCGCCGCCAAAGGCCAGCCCGACGCGCGACCAGTCGACCCGGCGCGAGGCGACGTGCGACGAGAAGTCGATCACCAGCGGCGCGTCGCAGCCCAGCGCGCGCAGGTCGGGCAGCTGGTGGTACTCGACGCCGTCGATGGTTTCGTTCGAGCAGATGTGCACGTACGCCGGCTTGGCGCTGAGCTGCCACTGCGCCGGCTCGAGCAAGGTGGTGAAGGCGTCCTGGCGGGTGTTGCCGGCCTCGTGCACGGTGCAGTAGCGCTGGGCCTCCTGCGCCGACTTCTGGCTCCAGCTGCCGGTGACGACAAAGTCAGCCGTCTCGCCCCGCGAGAGGTTCAACGGCACGATGGCGTTTTCGGCCAGACCGCCGCCTTGCATGAACAGCAATTTGAAGTGACCGGGCACGGCCAGCAGTTCGCGCAGGTCGGCCTCGGCCTCGGCGTAGATCTGGCCAAACTCCTTGCCGCGGTGACTCATTTCCATGACGCCCATGCCGCTGCCGTGCCAGTCGCGCATCTCGGCGGCGGCCTGCGTCAGCACTTCTTCGGGCATGGCCGCCGGGCCGGCGGAAAAGTTATACGGTCGTGTCATTAAAACAATTTATAAGAAATCACGCGCTAGCCCTTATTTATAAAGCGCAAGCAGCTATTTAATCAATAGTAATCAATTGTGCCTTCAAGCGTCTGGCACGCTGCCGTCGTCAGACGCTGGCGTGTCGGCCTCGTCGGCCGGGGCGATGGCGTCGTTCTCGACGATGCGTTGCAAGCCAATGAGCTGGGAGCCGTCGTCCAGGCTGATCAGCGTCACGCCCTGGGTAGCGCGGCCGAGTTCACGGATCTCGGCGACCCGGGTGCGCACCAGGATGCCGGTGTCAGTGATCAGCATGATTTCGTCATCAGCATGCACCAGCGTGGCGGCGACGACGCGGCCGTTGCGCTCGGACTGCTGGATGGCGATCATGCCCTTGGTGCCGCGGCCGTGGCGGGTGTATTCAGTGATGCTGGTGCGCTTGCCGTAGCCGTTCTCGGTGGCGGTGAGGACGCTTTGCGACTCGTCTTCGGCGACCAGCATGGCGATGACGCCTTGCCCGTCTTCGAGCATCATGCCGCGCACGCCGCGTGCCTGGCGACCCATCGGGCGCACGTCGTTTTCGTCAAAGCGCACGGCTTTGCCGCCGTCAGAGAACAACATCACGTCGTGCGCGCCGTCGGTCAGCGCGGCACCGATCAGGTAGTCGCCGTCGTCCAGGTCGACGGCGATGATGCCGGCCTTGCGCGGGTTGGAGAATTCGTCGAGCGCGGTTTTCTTGACGGTGCCCATGCTGGTGGCCATGAACACAAAACGGCTGGCCGGGAAGCTGCGCGCGTCGCCGGTCAGCGGCAGTACGACGGTGACCTTCTCGCCCTCGGCCAGCGGGAACATGTTGACGATCGGCCGTCCGCGTGAGCCGCGCGAGCCCTGCGGCACTTCCCAGACCTTCAGCCAGTAAAGCCGGCCGCGGTTGGAGAAGCACAGGATGTAGTCGTGCGTGTTCGCGATGAACAGCTGGTCGACCCAGTCGTCTTCCTTGGTGGCTGTGGCCTGCTTGCCGCGTCCGCCGCGCCTTTGCGCCCGGTATTCGCTTAAGGGTTGGCTCTTGATGTAGCCGCTGTGGCTGAGCGTGACGACCATGTCGGTCGGCGTGATCAGGTCTTCGGTGGAGAGGTCGAACGACGAGTGCTCGACCAGCGAGCGGCGCGCGCCCAGCTTGGTTTGGCCAAACTCGGTCTTGATGGCGGTCAGTTCGTCGCCGATGATGACCGCTACGCGCTCGGGCCGCGCCAGGATGTCGAGCAAATTGTCAATCTCGGCCATCACCTCTTTGTATTCAGCGACGATCTTGTCTTGTTCCAGCCCGGTCAGGCGCTGCAGGCGCATTTGCAGGATTTCGCCGGCCTGCGTTTCCGACAGGCGGTACAGGCCGTCGGCGCCCATGCCGTACTGGCGCTCGAGGTTGTCGGGCCGGTAGTCGTTGGCGTTGACGACGCTGCCGTCGGCGCGCGCACGGGTGAGCATCTCACGCACCAGTTGACTGTCCCAGGCGCGCGTCATCAGTTCGGCCTTGGCCACCGGCGGCGTCGGCGACTCGCGGATGATGCGGATGAATTCGTCGATGTTGGCCAAGGCAACGGCCAGGCCTTCGAGCACGTGGCCGCGTTCGCGCGCCTTGCGCAGCTCGAACACGGTGCGCCGTGTCACCACCTCGCGGCGGTGGTTGATGAAGACCTCGATCAGATCTTTCAGGTTGCACAGCTTGGGCTGGCCGCCCACCAGCGCCACCATGTTCATGCCAAACGTGTCTTGCAACTGCGTTTGCTTGTACAGGTTGTTGAGCACCACCTCGGGCACCTCACCGCGCTTGAGCTCAATCACCAGGCGCATGCCGGACTTATCAGATTCGTCCTGGATGTGACTGATGCCCTCGATCTTTTTCTCGTGCACCAGTTCGGCCATGCGCTCCTGCAGCGTCTTCTTGTTGACCTGGTAAGGAATTTCGTCGACGACGATGGCTTGGCGCTGGCCACGGTCGATGTCCTCAAAATGGCACTTGGCGCGCATCACCACGCGGCCGCGGCCCGTGCGGTAACCGTCGCGCACGCCCTCAATGCCGTAGATGATGCCGCCGGTGGGAAAGTCGGGTGCCGGGATGATGGTCATCAGCTCGTCAACGTCGGCGCCCGGGTTGTGCAACAGGTGCAGGCAGGCGTCGACCACCTCGTTGAGGTTGTGCGGCGGGATGTTGGTGGCCATGCCCACGGCAATGCCGGCCGAGCCGTTGACCAGCAGGTTGGGCAGGCGTGCCGGCAGCACCAGCGGTTCTTTCTCAGAGCCGTCGTAGTTGGGGCCAAAGTCGACGGTCTCACGGTCAATGTCGGCGAGCATCTCGTGGGCGATCTTGGCCAGGCGGATTTCGGTGTAACGCATGGCCGCGGCGTTGTCGCCGTCGATCGAGCCGAAGTTGCCTTGCCCGTCGACCAGCATGTGGCGCAGCGAAAAATCCTGCGCCATGCGCACGATGGTGTCGTACACCGCGCTGTCGCCGTGCGGGTGGTACTTACCGATGACGTCGCCGACGATACGCGCCGACTTCTTGTACGCCTTGTTCCAGTCGTTGCCCAATTCGTGCATGGCAAACAGCACGCGCCGGTGCACTGGCTTGAGGCCGTCGCGCGCGTCGGGCAGGGCGCGCCCGACGATGACGCTCATGGCGTAATCCAGATAGCTGCGGCGCATTTCCTCTGCCAGACTGGTCGGCAGGGTTTCTTTGGCGAATTGGGTCATTGGGGGAGGGCTGATGCAAATGCGGGAGTGCCCGGCCATTTTATGCGGTGGCGTTGTGGTCGCCGGGCAACGTCCAGCCGCGCCAGCAGCCCCTTGCCGGCGGCGCAAAGCGATTGGCGCGGCGCGGCTGCTTTACTTGCTGTAGCGATGTGGCACAATGGTTTCAACGCCCAGGCACGATCGTTTTGAGCGTCTGTTTTGTTTATTAATTGCCGCTTCGCTGCGGTCTTTTCCCTTAGGAGAATCATGAAAAAGCTGAATAAATTGTCGCTATTGATCGCCACCGCAGCTCTGGCCACCGCAGCCGGTGCCCAGTCAATCGACAACTGGCGCGCCGCCGACGGCACGGTCTGGAAGAACGGTACCAATGAACTCTGCTGGCGTGACGCCAACTGGACGCCGGCGACTGCCGCGGCCACGTGTGACGGCGCCATCGTTGCGCCCAAGCCGGCTCCGGTGGTGGCTCCGGCGCCTGCTGCGGCTCCAGCTCCGGTTGCTGCGCCAGCGCCCGCTCCGGCACCTGCGCCCGTGGTTGCGCCCGCTGCGCCGGCCAAGGTAACCTACGCTGCTGACGCGTTCTTCGACTTTGACAAGGCCGTTCTCAAGGCCGAAGGCAAAGCCAAGCTCGATGATCTGGTTAGCAAGGTCAAGGGCATCAACCTCGAAGTCATCATTGCCGTCGGTCACGCCGACGCCACTGGTGCCGACGCCTACAACCAAAAGCTGTCGGTGAAGCGTTCTGAAGCCGTCAAGGCCTATCTGGTGTCCAAGGGCATCGAAAAGAACCGCGTCTACACCGAAGGCAAGGGTGAGAAGCAACCCGTTGCCGACAACAAGACCGCCGCCGGCCGCGCCAAGAATCGCCGCGTTGAAGTTGAAGTGGTTGGTACCCGCGGCAAATAATTGCCTCGGCTGCCTAGCAAACAAAAAACCCGCTGCGGCGGGTTTTTTGTTGCCCTTTTTTTGAACTGACGGTTTTGAAGAGTCCGCACATCCCAGCGCGTCGATATCGTTTCGGTGATCAGGGTTTACCCTAAAATCTCCAGCCCTTGCAGACCGGTGCCGTGCTGGCCCAAACCCTGGATCGTCCATGACCGCCCAAACTGACACTGAACTGATCGAAAACTACGTCTTTGACGACATTTCCGTGGGCCAGTCGGCCCGCCTGTTGCGGGCGTTGACGCTGGAAGACATTCGCGCGTTCGCTGCCGTCTCTGGCGACACCAACCCGGCGCACATGGACCCCGAGTACGCCAGCGACACGCTGTTCCACGGCGTCATTGCCCACGGCATGTGGAGCGCGGCGCTGATTTCGGCCGTGCTGGGCACCGAGTTTCCCGGGCCGGGCACGATTTATCTGGACCAGGCGCTGCATTTCGCCAAACCGGTGCGCGTCGGTGACACCGTCACCGTCACCGTTACCGTCACCCGCAAAAATCCGCAGGACCACAGCCTCGAGTTGGACTGCCAGGTGGTCAACCAGCGCGGTGTTTGCGTGCTCAGTGGCACCGCGCGCGTGCTGGCGCCGATGACCAAGGTGCGCCGGGCGCGCGTGGTGGCACCGCGCATCCAGGTGTTTGACCCGCAGGCCCGCTTCAGTCAGTTGCTGGCCATGGGCAGTCAGCTCGAGGCGGTGCGCTGCGCCGTGGTGCACCCGTGCGACGCCGGCTCACTCAGCGGCGCCATGGATTCTGCCCACCATGGTTTGATTGTGCCGGTGCTGATTGGCCCGGAGGAACGCATTCGCCACGTCGCCGCCGACGCCGGTATCGACCTGCGCGGCGCCGAGATCGTGGCGCAGCCGCACAGCCATGCCGCGGCCGAAGCCGGCGCCGAGCTGGCCGCCAGCGGGCAGGTCGAGATGTTGATGAAGGGCAGCCTGCACACCGACGAGCTGATTCGCGCGGTGCTGTCCAAGCCGCAGCTGCGGACCGGCCGGCGCATGTCGCACGTGTTTCGCTTTGACGTGCCGCTGTACCACAAGCCTTTGCTGATTACCGACGCAGCGCTGAACATCCGCCCGACGCTGCAGGACAAAATCGACATTGTGCAAAACGCCATCGACTTTGCGCGCATCATGGGCGTCAAGGTGCCCAAGGTAGCCATTCTGGCGGCGGTTGAAGTGGTCAACCCGAGCATGCCGTCGACGCTGGACGCCGCGGCGCTGTGCAAAATGACCGACCGCGGCCAGATCACCGGCGGCGTGCTCGACGGGCCGCTGGCCTTTGACAACGCTATTTCGATGGCCGCGGCGCAGATCAAGCACATTGAGTCACCGGTGGCCGGGCACGCCGATATTTTTCTGGTGCCCGATCTGGAGAGCGGCAACATGCTGGCCAAGCAGCTCGAATACCTCGCCGGTGCCAGTGGCTCCGGGCTGGTGCTGGGCGCGCGCGTGCCGATTGCGTTGACCAGCCGCGCCGAGGGGCCGTCCAACCGCGTCGCCTCGGCCTTGCTGGGCTTGATGGTCGCGCACAACGCCCGGCGCACGCGCTCGCGCGTCGTCTGGTAGGGAGCGGTCGATGGCCATTTTGGCGGTTAACGCGGGGTCTTCCTCGCTCAAGTTTTCGCTCTACCCGGTGCGGGCGCACGTGGTCGGCGCGCGGGTGCTCGACGGCAACATCGAAGGTCTGGAGCCCGACGGCGCGCCGCAGATGTCGTGGAGTTACCAGGGCCAGCGCCGGCAGCGGGCCATGACCGCGCGCGACGGCCACGGCTTCGCCACCGCGCTGGACAGTTTGCAGGCGCTGCTGGGCGAGTTGCCTGGCGTGCCGGCGCTGGCCGCGGTGGCACATCGGGTGGTGCACGGTGGCGCCCTGTACCGCAACAGCGTCGTCGTTGACGACACCGTGCTGGCGCAGTTGACGGATTTTGTCTCGCTGGCGCCGCTGCACCAGCCGCACAACCTGGCCGGCATCCGCGCCTTTCGCGCGGCGTTTTCCCAGGTACCGCAAGTGGCCTGTTTTGACACCGCCTTTCACGCCACCTTGCCCGCGGTGGATTACCGATTTGCTCTGCCGCAAGCGCTCTATGAGCAGGGTTTGCGCCGCTATGGTTTCCACGGCTTGTCGTACCAGTACGTCATGGGCACCTTGCAGCAGTGTTCGCCGCGTGCGCAAGGGCGCGTGGTGATGGCCCATCTGGGCAACGGCGCCAGCTTGTGTGGCGCCGTGGCGGGTCAGAGCCGCGCCACGACGATGGGTTTTTCGGCGCTGGACGGCTTGATGATGGGCACCCGCACCGGCGCGCTCGACGCCGGCGTGCTGCTGTACTTGCTGGAGCAGGGCTGGGACCACGATCGGTTGCAGACCTTGTTGTACAAACAAAGTGGGCTGCTGGGTGTGTCGGGCAGCTCCGCTGACATGCGCCGGCTGCGCGGCGACGACAGTGCGGGCGCGCGCCTGGCCATCGACATGTTCACCTACCGCGTGGTGCGTGAATGCGGCGCCTTGGCAGCGTGTTTGCAGGGGCTGGACGTGCTGGCCTTCAGCGGGGGCATCGGCGAGCACGACGTGCGCCTGCGCGCCGACGTTGCGCAACGGCTTGCATGGATGGGCGTGGCCATCGACGCCGATCGCAATGCGCAAGCCACCGGCGAGGGGTTGATGTCGATCCACGCCAGCGACAGCCGCGTCGAGGTCTGGGTCGTGCCGACCGACGAAGGCGTGGTCGCCGCGCGCGCGGCCGTGCAACTCGTCGGCGTCTGAGGCGCCGCCGCCAGCGCCGCCCGAGGCCGGCCAGTGCAGCGCTACTTTGCGATACTGTGACCATGCAACTGCAGGACATTCTTTACAGCCAAGGCTTTGGCACGCGGCGCGTCTGCGCTGGTTTGATCCAGCAGGGCTGGGTTGAGGTTTATGAACAAAACGGGCAGAAATCCCCCGTAAAACATACGCTAGCAGCTACTGAATTTGAAGCGCCTGGGTTGCGCTTCAGGGTTCAGGGCGTCGATTGGTGCTATAGCGAGCGCGCCTACATCGTGCTGCACAAGCCGGCGCAGACCGAGTGCTCGCAAAAACCCTCGACCTACCCCAGCGTCTACGCCTTGTTGCCGGCGCCGCTGCGTCAGCGGCCGCAAAAAGGCGCGCTGCAAGGTGTGCAGGCGGTTGGCCGGCTCGACCAGGACACCACCGGTTTGTTGCTGCTGACCGACGACGGTCAGTTCATCCACCGCATGAGCTCGCCGCGCCACCACGTGCCCAAGGTTTATGAGGTCGGCGTCAAGCATCCGCTTGACGAGCGTCAGGTGGCGCGCTTGCTGGCCGGCGTGGTGCTTGACGACGACCCCAAACCGGTGCGCGCGGCTGCCTGCGCGGCGGTGTCACCAACGCACCTGCGCCTGACGCTGCTCGAGGGCAAATACCACCAGGTCAAGCGCATGGTCGCCGCCGTCGGCAACCGGGTCGAAACCTTGCATCGCAGTCAGATCGGCGGCTGGTGCTTGCCCGACGACTTGTTGCCGGGGCAGTGGCGCGCGCTGACCGTCACTGAGCTGGCGCTGATCGATCCGGCCTACCGTTACCACCTGTAACTGTTGCTGACGCCGCCCCACCCCGGTGTGCGCTGGGGCGCTCGGGTATGCTTGGCCGCATGAGGTTGTTGTTTGATTCTTTCTGGCGTGCGCTGGCCTACTGCTTTGCCCCCCGGGTGATGCTGCTGTCGCTGGCGCCCTTGGCGCTGCTGCTGGTGCTGGCCTCCGGTCTGGCCTACCTGTACTGGGAACCGGCGGTGCTGGCCCTACGCAATGCGTTGGAGGCATCGCTGCTTGTCGGCACCGTGAACGGATGGCTGCAGGCGTTGGGGCTGACCGTGGTGACGACCTATCTGGCGCCGCTGGCCCTGGTGTTTGCCGTGACGCCGCTGTTGCTGGTGTTGTCGTTGCTGGCGGTAGCCCTGCTGATGACGCCGATGCTGACCGAGCGGGTGGCGACGCGGCGCTTTGCCAGTCTGGAGCGCAAGAACGGCGGCTCGTTGCTGGCCAGCATCAGCTGGTCGATGTGGTCGACGCTGCTGGCGCTGGTGGCGCTGGTGGTGTCAATACCGCTGTGGGTTGTGCCACCGCTTATTTTTGTGTTGCCGCCGCTGATCTGGGGCTGGTTGACCTACCGGGTGATGGCGTTCGACGCCCTGGCGGCGCACGCCAGCGTCGAAGAGCGGCAAACCATTTTTCGTCGCCACCGCATGACGTTGCTGCTGATGGGCGTGGTCTGTGGCTTCCTGGGCGCGGCGCCCAGCGTCATTTGGGCCTCGGGGGTGTTGTTTGCTTTTGCGTTCGTGCTGCTGATTCCGGTGGGCGTCTGGCTCTACACGCTGGTTTTTGTGCTGTCGTCGCTGTGGTTTGTCCATTTCTGCTTAGCTGCCCTGGCCGACTTGCGCCGCGAACGTTTGCAGCGCACAGATCGCCGCGCCGTGCCTGCGACTGCAGCTACGGCGCCTGCGCCGGTTGCCGCTGCGGCGCTACCATTGGCGTATGACGTCCACGCCAACACCCCAAACCCCACTCAGCCCGGCCACTGAAACCCGGCCGAACTTTGCCCTGCTGATCATCGGCGACGAGATTCTGTCGGGCCGGCGCGCCGACAAACATTTGCCCAAGGTCATCGAGCTGTTCAAGGCGCGCGGCCTGCAGCTGGCCTGGGCCGAATACGTTGGCGACGACCCGCAGCGCATCACCGCGGCGCTACAACGGGCTTTTGCCAGCGGCGACGTGGTGTTCTCGACCGGAGGCATCGGCGCCACGCCGGACGACCATACGCGCCAGTGTGCGGCGCGGGCGCTCGGGGTCGAGCTGGCGCTGCACCCGCAGGCCAAGGCGTTGATCGAGCAGCGCATGCACGAGGTAGCGCGCGAGCAGGGCAAAACGTACGACGCGCTGGCGCCAGACAACCTGCACCGCCTGAACATGGGCGTGTTCCCGCTCGGCGCCACGCTGATTCCCAACCCGTACAACAAGATTCCCGGATTCAGTTGCCGCCGGGTGCACTTTGTGCCCGGCTTTCCGGTGATGGCCTGGCCGATGATCGAATGGGTGCTCGACACCCAGTACCACGCCTACTTCACCAGTCAGGCCTGGCAAGAGCGTTCGGTCATCGTTTTCGGCGCAATGGAGGCCACACTGACACCGCTGATGGAGCAGATCGAGCGTGACTTCGCCGGCGTCAAGGTGTTTAGCCTGCCCAGCGTCGACCACCCGCTGTTTGGCCGCCATATCGAACTCGGCGTCAAGGGCGCGCCCGGTGTGGTGGCGCCGGCGTACACCGCGCTGCTGGCTGGCCTGGCGCCGTTCAACCTCAAGCTTGGCCCCGAATTGGTGCAGCCGTAACGCATTGCTTTGGTGCATTGACGGTGTGCTCGCTGTTGGTGCGTCACCCGGTGAGCGCGGTTTGCCTCAAGCGCCGCTGGCGGTGCCCGCGGTGTGACGCTACAGAGCACCGATCTCGGGGCACAATAGGCGCCGTTCCGGTTTCTGGGGCGCCCAGCTGTGCTGGCACAGAATCTGCGTATTTTTCGCTGATCCACTTTTTAACAACGTTTCTTTTTGGAGAAATTCATGGCAAAGACCGTCGCAGACGTGATGAAGATGGTGAAAGACAACGAAGTCAAATTCGTTGACTTCCGTTTCACCGATACCCGTGGCAAAGAGCAGCACGTCACCGTGCCGATCTCGGCTTTTGACGAAGACAAATTCACCGGTGGCCATGCGTTTGACGGCTCGTCGGTGGCCGGCTGGAAAGGCATTGAAGCGTCGGACATGCAACTCATGCCCGACCCCAATACCGCCAACATCGATCCGTTCTATGAAGAGACCACCTTGTTCCTGCAATGTGACGTGGTCGAGCCCGGTGACGGCAAAGCCTACGACCGTGATCCGCGCTCGATCGCGCACCGCGCCGAAGCCTACCTGAAGGCCTCTGGTATTGGTGACACCGCTTACTTCGGCCCCGAACCCGAATTTTTCATTTTTGACAACGTCTACTGGAAAAACGAGCCCGGCAACGTCGGCTTCCAGATCGAAGAGTACGAAGCGCCCTGGAACAGTGGTGCCAAGCTCGAAGGCGGCAACCGCGGCCACCGTCCGACCGTCAAGGGTGGTTATTTCCCGGTGCCGCCGGTCGACAGCACGCAAGACATGCGCGCCGAGATGGTGCTCATTCTGGAAAGCTTGGGCATTCCGGTCGAAGTGTTCCACCACGAAGTCGCCGGCGCCGGTCAGAACGAAATCGGCACCAAGTTCAGCACGCTGGTTGAGCGCGCCGACTGGACGCAGGTGTTGAAGTACGTGGTCTGGAACGTCGCCAACGCCTACGGCAAGACGGCCACCTTCATGCCCAAGCCCTACGCCGGTGACAACGGTAGCGGCATGCACGTGCACCAGTCGGTCTGGAAGGACGGCAAGAACCTGTTCGCCGGCGACGGCTACGCTGGCTTGAGCGACTTTGCGCTGTACTACATCGGCGGCATCATCAAGCACGCCCGTGCGCTGAACGCCATCACCAACCCCGGCACCAACAGCTACAAGCGTCTGGTGCCTGGCTTTGAAGCACCGGTGAAACTGGCCTACAGTTCACGCAATCGTTCCGCCTCGATCCGCATTCCGCACGTGGCCAATCCCAAGGGCCGCCGCATCGAAGCGCGCTTCCCCGATCCGTCGGCCAATCCGTACCTGTGCTTCTCGGCCTTGCTGATGGCGGGTCTGGACGGTGTCGAAAACAAGATCCATCCGGGCGAGGCCGCCACCAAGGACCTGTACCACCTGCCGCCGGAAGAAGACGCCAAGATCCCAACCGTTTGCCACAGTCTTGATCAGGCGCTGGACTACCTCGACAAGGACCGTGGCTTCCTGACCAAGGGCGGTGTCTTCTCCGAGACCATGCTTGACGCCTACATCGAGCTGAAGATGGCCGAGGTGCAACGCTTTCGCATGGCGCCGCACCCGGTCGAGTACGACATGTACTACTCGTTGTAATCCACGCAACACCCCCAAAAAAGGACGGCTGGCCCGTCCTTTTTTTATGTGGGAAACTACGTGCGCACTTCTGCTGAAAAACGCGGTCATGGCAAAGTTTGATCGCCAACAAGCGCGGGACATTTATGAAGCAATCGTTGATCTTGACTTTTTCCTTGCTTGTGTTGCTGGCCCCGGCCGTTGCGCAGGAGCCGATCTACCGCTGCGGCAACGAGTACACCAACACCCGGCCCGACGCGCGTGCCAAAGGCTGCAAATTGGTCGAAGGCGGCAACCTGACGGTGATCCAGGCGGTCAAGCCCGGCAAAGGCGCGTCGCCCAAGGTCTCTGGTGCGGCGACCAATGGCGCCAGCAGCGCGCCGCGCGTCTCCAGCACGGAACAAAATGCCCGCGACCAGGACGCGCGCCGCATCCTGCAGGAAGAGCTCAAGCGGGCGCAGGCGCGCCAGGACGAGCTGAAAAAGGAATACAACAACGGCGAGCCGGAGAAGCGCGCCGAAGAAACGCGCAACCATCAAAAATACCTTGACCGCGTGGCCGAACTGAAAGCCAACTTGGCGCGCAATGAGAGCGACATCGCCGGCATCCAGCGCGAGCTGGCGCGCCTGCCGGGCGGCGCCGGCACCGGCCAATGACTGAGTCCCCCCGACCTCCGGTGGCCTTATCTGAACCCGCTGCGGCTGAGCGCTACAAGGCGCTGGACTTGCTGGCCACCCTGGTGGCGGTGGTCGATGCCGGCGGTGTGGTGCTCTTTGCCAACGCCGCGCTGGAGGACGCGCTGGGCATTTCCCGGCGGACGATTGTGGGCTCGCATTTTTGTGACAGCTTTACCGAGCCCGCGCAGATACACCAGGCCCTGAAGGGTGTCGGCGCAAGCGATTTTTCGGTGCTGCGCTACGACGCGCTGTTGGTACGCATGGCGCGCGAGGCCTTGCCGGTGCACGTCATCGTCTCACTGGTCGATGGCGGAGACGTGCTGGTCGAGCTGTTGCCGGTGGCGCAACAGGTGCGCCAAGACCGCGAGGAGCGGCTGGCCGAGCAGGCGCAGGCCAACAAGGAACTCATCCGCAACCTGGCGCATGAGATCAAGAACCCGTTGGGTGGCATCCGTGGTGCGGCGCAGTTGCTGGAGCTGGAGCTGACGGCGCCCGAACTCAAGGAATACACCCGGGTGATCATTGGCGAGGCCGACCGCCTGCAGTCGCTGGTTGATCGCTTGCTGGCGCCGCACCGCAAGGCACACGTCGTCGGTGACGTCAATATTCACGAAGTTTGCGAGCGCGTGCGCGCGCTGATTCTGGCCGAGTTCCCCAGCGGCCTGACGCTGCTGCAAGACTACGACACGTCGCTGCCCGAGTTTCGCGGTGACGCCGAGCAACTGATCCAGGCGCTGCTGAACATCGCCCACAATGCCTGCCAGGCGCTGACCGAGCGCATGATGCAGGGTGATGCGCGTCTGATCTTTCGCACCCGGGTGGCGCGCCAGATCACCTTTGGCAAGCAGCGCTACCGGTTGGCACTGGAATTGCATGTCATCGACAACGGACCCGGCGTGCCCGCTGCGATCAAAGACCGCATCTTCTACCCGCTGGTGTCCGGACGTGAAGGTGGATCGGGCCTGGGGCTGACCCTGGCGCAAACCTTTGTGCAACAACACCATGGCTTGATCGAGTGCGACAGTGCGGCCGGCTTGACGGATTTCAAAATCCTGATTCCGCTGCCGTGACGACAGGCCAGGAAAGAGCGCTGAAACCCTATGAAATCCATCTGGATTGTTGACGACGACCCGTCGATCCGCTTTGTTCTGGAGAAAGCGCTGGCGCGCGAGGGCCTGCCCACGCGCAGTTTTGCCAGCGCGCGCGAGGTGCTGACGGCGCTGGACGCCGCCGACGACCGCGGCCCGCAGGTGATGGTCAGCGACATCCGCATGCCCGGCGCCTCGGGGCTGGAGTTGCTGGAAAAAGTCAAAGTGCGCTTGCCCGGCCTGCCGGTGATCGTCATGACCGCGTACTCTGATCTGGACAGCGCGGTGTCGGCGTTTCAGGGGGGCGCCTTCGAGTACCTGCCCAAACCGTTTGACCTGACCAAGGCCGTCGAGCTGATCCGCCGCGCGGTGGACGAAAGCCGCCGCGAAGAGGTGGTTGAAGAGCAGGCGGCGCCGGCACCCGAGATGCTCGGCCAGGCGCCGGCCATGCAAGACGTCTTCCGCGCCATCGGCCGCCTGAGTCAGAGCAACGTCACGGTGCTGATCACCGGCGAGTCGGGCTCCGGCAAAGAGTTGGTGGCGCGCGCCTTGCACAAGCACTCACCGCGCGCGGGCGGGCCGTTCATCGCCATCAACACCGCGGCGATCCCCAAGGACTTGCTGGAGAGCGAGCTGTTTGGCCACGAGCGCGGTGCCTTCACCGGCGCCCAGACCATGCGTCGGGGCCGCTTCGAGCAGGCCGACGGTGGCACGCTGTTTCTCGACGAAATTGGCGACATGCCGTTCGACCTGCAAACCCGGCTGCTGCGCGTGCTCTCTGACGGCCACTTTTACCGCGTCGGTGGTCACAGTGCGGTCAAGACCAACGTGCGCGTGATCGCCGCGACGCACCAGCATCTGGAGCAGCGCGTCAAGGACGGCAGCTTCCGTGAAGACTTGTTTCACCGCCTCAACGTCATCCGCCTGCGCCTGCCGGCGCTGCGCGAGCGCCGCGAGGACATTGCCGCGCTGACGCGCCACTTTCTGCAACAAAGCGCGGCGCAGCTGGGCGTCGAGGCCAAACGCATCTCTGAGGTGGCGCTGGCGAGGCGCCGCGAGGACATTGCCGCGCTGACGCGCCACTTTCTGCAACAAAGCGCGGCGCAGCTGGGCGTCGAGGCCAAACGCATCTCTGAGGTGGCGCTGGCGTGGCTGGGTCGCTTTGACTTCCCCGGCAACGTGCGCCAGCTGGAGAACATGTGCCACTGGCTGACGGTGATGGCGCCGGCACAGCTCATCGAGGCCAAAGACTTGCCGCCGGAAGTTGGCGTTGCGGTGGACCAGGGTTATACACAAAATATGCCCCTAGCCCATATAAATAAATGGCAGGAAGATACAGAACTAATAGCGCAAGACGGCGCGGTGGGGGCCCCGCCGGATGACGTGGCGTCGCTCGGGGCAGGGCTGGCCGGGGCGGGTGCCGCAGCGGGTCACAGCGGGGCGCCGACACCGGCGTTGACCTGGGAGCTGGGCTTGCAGGCCGACGCCAACGCATTGCTGGCGGCCGACCGCGGCGACGTGTGGGACGTGCTGACGCGCCGCTTTGAGGCGCGGCTGATCGAGGCGGCGTTGGCCAACACCCGCGGGCGGCGCGTTGAGGCGGCGCAAAAGCTTGGCATCGGCCGCAACACCATCACGCGCAAGATTCAGGAACTGGGCCTGGAGTGAAAGGGTTTTCGTCATGACTGCCGAGGCACAAACCATCGTTCTTGCTGGTGGTTGCTTCTGGTGCACGGAGGCGGTCTACGTCAACGTCAAAGGCGTGCTCGACGTCGAATCGGGCTACAGCAACGGCCATGTGCAGCAGCCCACCTACGAGCAGGTGTGCAGCGGGCGCAGCGGCCACGCGGAGGTCGTTAAATTGGTGTTCGATTCGGCACAAATCAGCCTGCGCGAGATTCTGGAAATCTTCTTTGTCATCCACGACCCGACGACGCGCAACGCGCAGGGCAACGACCACGGCACGCAGTACCGCAGCGGCATCTACACCCGCACCGCCGCGCAGGCTGAGGTCGCGCACGCGGTGCTGGCCGAGTTGAGCGCCAGTGGCATTTACAGCCGCCCGGTGGTGACCGAGGTGCAGCCGCTGGCCAATTACTGGCCCGCCGAGGATTACCATCAGGACTTCTTTGCCCGCAACCCGCAGCAAGGCTATTGCCTGGCCGTGGCCGCACCCAAGGTGGCCAGGTTTCGCCAGACATTTGCCCGGCTGGTGCGCGACTGAACCGACCGGGTGGCGCGGTCAGTTCAGCGCCATACCGGCGGCCAGCGCCGCGATGTTGTGGCGCATCATCTGCAAATACGTTGGGGCCGGTTCGTTGGCACCGGACAGCGCGTCGACGTAAAGCGTTGGCCCCAGGCGCACACCGGTGTCGCGGGCAATTTGGGTGAGCAACTTGGCGTCGCGCAGGTTCTCGACGAACACCGCCTTGATGTGCTCGCGCTGGATCTGTCGGATCAGTTGCGCGACCGCTTTGGCGCTGGGCTGGGCGTCGGGGTTGACGCCTTGCGGTGCCAAAAATTTGATCTGGTAGCGCGCGGCCAGATAGCCCAACGCATCGTGTGAGGTGATGGCGCGGCGCTGCGGCGGGCGCAGCGCGGCAAACTGGCGGCGCGCCCACAGATCCAGGTCACGCAGCTCGGCAATGTACTTTTCGCTATTTTGTTGATAGCTACTGGCACCCTGTGGATCAAGTTGGCTGAGCGCTTGGCTGATGTTCTGCACGTAAATCTCGACGTTGCTCGGGTCCTGCCAGGCGTGCGGGTCCCGCGCGCGCGCCGCAATTCCCTGGCTAGCCACCAGCGTGCGGCCTGTGTAGTTGGCCGAGCGCGCCAGTTTCTCCGCCCACGGCTCGAACGCCAGGCCGTTGATGACCAGCAAACGCGCGTTCAGCAGCGCGCGGGCGTGCGCTGGCGTCGGGGCAAATTCGTGGGCGTCGGCGTTGGCGCCGACCAGGGTCGTCACCCGCACCCGTGCGCCGCCGACGCCGCGCACCAGGTCGGCCAGGATGCTGAAGCTGGCGACCACCGGCAGCGCTTCGCCGGCCGGCGCGCGCGCCAGCACGCCGGTTGCTGCCGCGCCTGCCAGCCATTTCAAAAATTGACGTTTCATGGGGGGGTGATGGATCAGGGTTG
>JBBIGT010000002.1:0-39235 GCA_037447395.1 Comamonadaceae bacterium
CCCCAAACCAACCACCAGCATGCCGGTGATGGCGCCGCCGCGAAAAGCCACGTCGAGCGCCGCGCCGATGCCCTTGGTGGCGGCTTGCGCGGTGCGCACGTTGGCGCGTACCGAGACGTTCATGCCGATGAAGCCACAAGCGCCCGAAAGCACCGCACCGACGACGAAGCCGACGGCGCTCAGGCCGTCGAGAAACACGCCGATGAGAATTGCCAGCACCACGCCTACGATGGCAATGGTTTTGTACTGACGTGCCAGATAGGCGGCCGCGCCGGTTTGAATGGCGTGGGCAATGTCCTGCATGCGCTGGTTGCCCGCATCCTGCGAAAGAATCCAGCTGCGGGCCCAAAACCCGTAGCCCACGGCAATGAAACCGCAGATGAGCGCCAGTACAAGCGCCGAGTTGCTAGACATAAAGAAATCTCCTGTGTGTTGTGTCGCGAGGTGGCGGTGCAACGCTTGGGTGGCACCACCGCTGCGTTGCTTCCTCGGGGTCGAGGCGCCTGCCAGGCGCTGACGGGGTCGATTGGCCAACGCGCGTAATGTACCGCCAAAAAAAGGTGATTTGAAGACCAGCAAGGGGTGCGTAAGTAAAATCCGCGCTAATCTGAAATGTTTCTGATTTAACGCAATACGCCCATCCAATCATGTCCTTAGATAACGTCACCCCAGGCCCCAACGCTCCCGAAGAATTCAACGTCATCATCGAAATTCCGATGAACGCCGACCCGGTCAAATACGAGGTCGACCACGACACGCACGCCATCTTTGTCGATCGCTTCATGAGCACGGCGATGCATTACCCGACCAACTACGGCTACGTGCCCAAAACGTTGAGCGGCGACGGCGACCCGGTCGACGTGCTGGTGATCACGCCGGTGCCGCTGATTCCCGGCGTGGTGGTGACCTGCCGGCCGATTGGCATCCTGAAAATGGAAGACGAGGCCGGCATGGACGCCAAAGTGCTCGCGGTACCGACCAACAAGATTTTGTCGCTCTACACACGCTGGCAAAAGCCCGAAGACCTGAGCCCGATCCGCCTGAAAACCATCGCCCATTTCTTCGAGCATTACAAAGACCTCGAAGCCAACAAGTGGGTCAAGATTATCGGTTGGGACGGCCCCGACGCGGCACGCCAGGAAATCGTTGATGGCATCGCCAACTTTATCAAAGAAGAGCACTAAGTTATTGACTTTTTTGGCCTCTAGACCATGTAGATAAAGCGCAAGCAGCTATTTAAATAATAGTGATTTAAACGCCTGCACCGAGCCGCTCGTGCAGGCGTTTGTATTGGCGATTGGCCCTAAACTAGCGGCCCTCTTTTGCAAAAGGTGGTACGCATGAAATTGCTTCGCTACGGCCCGGCAGGTCAGGAAAGACCCGGCGCGCTCGATGCGCAGGGCCAGGTGCGCGATTTAAGCGCGGTGGTCGATGACATCGCTGGCGCGACGCTCTTGCCAGAAAGTTTGACGCGCTTGCGCGCGCTCGACCTCAACGCCTTGCCGGTGGTGACTGGTGTGCCGCAGCGCACTTTGCGTCTGGGCCCGTGCGTGGGCGCCGTTGGCAAGTGTGTGGGCATTGGCCTGAACTACGCCGACCACGCCGCTGAAGCCGGCATGCAGGTGCCGCCCGAACCGGTGTTATTTACCAAGTTCACCAGTTCACTGGCCGGGCCAGACGATACCTTGCAACTGCCGCGCGGCTCGCTCAAGACTGACTGGGAGGTCGAGTTGGCGGTGGTTATTGGCCGCGCTGGCCGCTACATCGCGCAGGATGACGCCATGACGCACGTGGCCGGCTATTGCGTGATGAACGACGTCTCCGAGCGCGACTACCAGCTCAACCGCAGCGGCACCTGGGACAAGGGCAAGGGTTTTGACGGCTTTGGTCCGCTGGGACCCTGGCTGGTCACCGCCGACGAGGTGGCTGACCCGCAGAATCTGGCACTGTGGCTGGAGGTGGACGGCAAGCGCTATCAGAACGGCAACACCCGCACGATGGTCTACGGGGTGAAGTTTTTGATCAGCTATTTGAGTCAGTTCATGAGCTTGCAGCCGGGTGACGTCATCACCACCGGCACGCCGCCGGGCGTTGGCATGGGTCAGAAGCCGCCGGTGTTTTTACGCGCCGGTCAGACCCTGCACCTGGGCGTTGAAGGTCTGGGCGTGCAGACGCAGCGCGTGGTGGACTGCGCATGACCTGGAAGATTGCCGTCGCGCAGCTCAACCTGGTCGTTGGCGATCTGGCTGGCAACGCGCAGAAAATTCTGCAAGCGGCCACCCAGGCCTACGCCGACGGCGCGCGGCTGGTGCTCACGCCCGAGCTGTCGATTTGCGGTTACGCCGCCGAAGACCTGTTTTTGCGCCCGGCGTTCGTCGCCGCGTGTGACGACGCGGTGAAATCCCTGGCCGCAGCGCTGGCCGACCTCAAAGACCTGTGCGTGGTGGTGGGTCACCCCACAGGCGGCGATCAGCGCACCCGGTCGGTGGCGGTGCCCGCGCGCTGCAACGCCGCGTCGGTATTGCGCGAGGGTGCGGTTGTGGCGACCTACGCCAAGCGTGAATTGCCCAACTACCAGGTGTTTGACGAGCGGCGCTATTTCACGCCGGGCCGCAACGTGTGTGTGTTTGACGCCGGGCCGCCGGAGCAGGCGATCAAGGTCGGTTTGCTGATTTGCGAAGACGCCTGGTTTGACGCCCCGGCGCGCGAAACGGCGCAGGCCGGGGCGCAGCTGCTGGCGGTGATCAACGCGTCACCGTTTCATCTGGGCAAGGCCGGCGAGCGCGAGGAGCGCATGCGCGAGCGGGTGCTGGCGTGTGGTTTGCCGCTGGTGTACGCGCACCTGGTCGGCGGGCAGGATGAAGTCGTTTTTGAAGGCCATTCGTTCTTGTTGAATGGCGACGGCAGCGTTGCCGGGCGCGCCCCGAGTTTTATAGAAAATTGCCTTCTAGCGCAGGTGGAACAAGCGCAGTCAGCTATCAAATTGAGTGCGCCCATTGCCCCTGCGCGCGATTCTGATGCGGATTTGTGGGATGCGCTGGTGCTCGGTGTGCGTGATTACGTTGGCAAGAATGGCTTTCCGGGCGTGCTGCTGGGCTTGTCGGGCGGCATTGACTCGGCGCTGGTGCTGGCGATTGCGGTCGACGCTTTGGGGCGCGAGCGGGTGCGCGCGGTGATGATGCCCTCGCCGTACACGGCCGACATCAGCTGGATCGACGCCCGCGACATGGCGCAACGGCTGGGTGTGCGCTACGACGAGCTGTCGATCGTGCCCGAGTTTGAGTCCTTCAAAGCCACTTTGGCGGGGGAATTCAAGGGGCTGGCAGAAGACGCTACCGAAGAAAACATCCAGGCGCGTATCCGCGGCACCTTGCTGATGGCCTTGAGCAACAAGTTCGGCTCGATCGTGCTGACCACGGGCAACAAGTCAGAGATGGCCACCGGCTATTGCACGCTGTATGGCGACATGGCCGGTGGTTTTGCGGTCATCAAGGACCTGGTCAAGACGACGGTGTTCCGGCTGGCGCGCTGGCGCAACGCGCATGACCCGTACGCCACCGGGCGCGCGCCGATCCCCGAGCGCATCATCACCCGGCCGCCGAGCGCCGAACTGCGTCCGGACCAGAAAGACCAGGACAGCCTGCCGCCCTACGAGGTGCTTGACGGCATTTTGCAGCGCTACATGGAGGACGACCAGAGCATTGAGCAGATCGTCGCCGCGGGGTATTCAGCGGCGGACGTGGAGCGTGTCACGCGGCTGATCAAGATCAATGAATACAAGCGCCGGCAGGCGCCGGTGGGTATTCGCGTGACACACCGCAGTTTTGGCAAGGATTGGCGTTACCCCATTACCAACCGTTTTCGCGCCTGAGGCGCCGTGGCGCCGCCGCGCGCAGCGCTCGCACGGGTGGACGCGCGTGATCGTGCACAATCAGTGCGCCGTCGTTCTTGCGTCACTTATTTTTTGAGGAATCCCATGAAACAAATCACCGCCGTCATCAAACCGTTCAAGCTCGAAGAAGTGCGCGAGGGCCTAGCCGAATGCGGCGTCACCGGTTTGACCGTCACCGAGGTGAAAGGTTTTGGCCGGCAAAAAGGGCACACCGAGTTGTACCGTGGCGCCGAGTATGTGGTCGACTTTCTGCCCAAGGTGAAGATCGAAGTGGTCGTCAAGACCGATGACGTTGAGCGCTGCGTCGACGCCATCGTCAAGGCGGCACGCACCGGCAAGATTGGTGACGGCAAGATTTTTGTCATGCCGGTGGAGCGTGTGGTACGCATCCGCACCGGTGAACTCGACCAGTCGGCGATCTAGCGGCGTTTAACCAGGGTTTAAGGCTGGCGCGGACGCGTCGATACCAGTTGCGTGCCGGCCAGCGCGTCGTGCCAGAACTGGCGCCGCGGATGCAACAGACTCAGCAGCGCCCAGATCACCACCCAGCCGGGTAACAACACCAGCGTTTCGGCGCCGCTTAAGCCAAACCACCACGACACCAGCAACGGTGGCAAGACCCACACCCAACACAACACGTAGCGCAGCAGCGCGCGCGGCTGGCTGATGGGGCGCCCGCGCAAGTCGGTGACCCGGATATGCCAGGTCTTCATGGCCAGCGTCTGGCCTTTAGCCCACAACCAGCCAAAGTAAACGGCAAAAACGACGAAGATGAACGCCTGCAGCGCGTGGCGGTTGTCCAGCGCATTTTTGGTCTGGCTGAGCGTGCCAAATAAGTAACCGGCGATAAAGACGACGCCAAACAGCAGCAGACCTTCGTACAGCCAGCAGGCCATGCGACGCATCAGCCCGGGTGTTTCGTTCGGGGCGTTGGCAGACATCAAACGGCCGTCATTGCGCCGCTGGCTTGGGTACCTTGACTTGCGGCGCCAACGGCGCTTTGGGTGCGGCGGCGGCCAGCGCCTTTTTTTGCTCTGGCGTCAACGCCTGGTAGACCTCCCAGCGCTCGGCTCGGTCTTCTTGCGGCAGTGCTTGCGACTGGCTGAAGTTCAGTCGTGCGTGCGTGCGTTGCCGCGGGGTCAGGGCGGCCCATTGCGCCATGCGCTCGTGCAGACGCGCCTTGGCCGTCGGCGATAGCTTCTGGAAGTTGGCGCTCAAGCCGATCCATTTCTTTTTTTGCGTGTCACTCAATTGCGTCCAGGTGCTGGCGAGCGGCAGCAGCGCCTGGTGTTGTGGCGCACTTAAGTGCTGCCAGTCGAGTGGGTCAACGGCCGCTTTGGCTTTTATGACGGACTCATGACTGGCCAGCGTTGTCGGTTTGGCAGCCGTTGAGCTGCCTTGCGCCCAAGCCGTCGACCCGGCAATGACAAGGTGCAGGCTTAAGCAGGCGTGGACAACGACAGACAGGCAGTGGCGGGGCAGTTGCATGGGGTCAAAGCGGCGTGGCGGGATAGCTCAACTTGAGGAAATGCTTGAAGCCGGGGTCGACGTAGGCCGCAGGGGGGAGCTCGTCGGTGAGCAAGACTTGATCAATTTCGGCTGCGTCGCGCAGCGAATTTTCGCTTTGAATCGCGTCGATCAGCCACAAGCCGAGCAACAAAGCCAGCACCATGCCGATGCTCGCCAGACTTTGCCACCACTGCTGACCACTGGCGTCGGCGCTGCCGTCAACACCTCTTGGATGACCGGCCACGGCCAAGCCTTTTTGGGCAGCATGAACCAGCGCCAGCCGGTGTTGTTCGACGGCTTGTTCGCGCGCGGCGCGCAGGCGCTGGACCACGTGCGCGTCAAGCTGCTCCACGCCGCCCAGCAACACCTGACCCAGGCGCTCGCCGGTGGCGTCGATGGCCGGGTTCAGTGCGTCCCGGCGATGGTGTGTTTTACTCGTCTTCATAACCGAATCCCCTTGGCTGAAAGCGTTTTGACCAGACTGTGAACGGCTCGTGAGCAATGGGTTTTGACACTGCCTTCGGAACAACCCATGGTGCTGGCGGTTTCAGCGACGTCCAAATCTTCCCAATAACGCAATAAGAACGCTTCTCGTTGACGCGCTGGCAATTTTTGCACTTCCACGTCGATGATTGACAGGGTTTCAGCGCGCTGCTGCTGCGTTTCAGGGCCATCGAACGCCAGGCTGCCTTCGCCGATGGGCAGAACATCAAGAATGTCAAACGCCTCATCGGCGTCGTCCGCTTCGAACGCGCTGAAGGGCGAGAAGCGCTCAGCCTGCAACTTCTGCGCGCGAAACCAGTCCATCATGGCGTTCGACAAAATTCGCTGAAACAACAGGGGCAGTTCTGCCGCAGGGCGTTCGCCGTAGTGTTCGGCCAGCCGCATCATGCTGTCTTGCACGATGTCTAACGCCGATTCGTCGTTGCGCACGTGGTACAGCGCGCGTTTGAAAGCGCGCTTTTCTACGTCTTTTAGAAAGGCGGCAAGCTCTTTGGGTGTGGCCAAGGTGAACGATTCTGTAGCGTCGGGACGGGGACAATCCCGGTCAGGCCGGGGTGGGCGGATTATGGCAGTCGAGGTTTACTGGTTTGGAAACTTCAATGCCCCTTGTTGCGGTGCGATAATGCGCCCTGCCAATTAAAGCAAACGGATCAAGATTTGGCGCAAAAAACAGTGCGCCCATGGTTTTGGTCTCAAGTTTCGATGTAACGCCACGAGTGTTTGCAAAGAAGCACCCAAGGTTTTTCGTTAGAGAAATTCGCAAAGGTTCATCATGGAAATATCAAAAGCTGAAACCGCTTCGGTTTCGAATTCCTTCGCTAATCGTTCGACCGCCCGGCCCAAAACGACTGGTTCACCTGAGGTTGAAATTCGCGGTGCTGAAGTTCTGATCAAGGCGTTGCAGGCAGAAAACGTCAAGTTCGTTTGGGGCTACCCCGGCGGCGCGGTTCTGCACATTTACGATGCGCTGTTCAAGCAGGAGTCGATTCAACATATTCTGGTGCGTCACGAGCAGGCTGCAGTGCACGCTGCCGACGGCTATGCACGGGCAACGGGTGACGTAGGTGTGGCTTTGGTGACCTCAGGTCCGGGTGCGACCAATGCCGTGACCGGCATTGCCACTGCCTACATGGACAGTATTCCGATGGTGATCATCAGTGGCCAGGTTCCAACGCCCGCCATTGGCATGGACGCCTTTCAGGAGTGCGACACGGTCGGCATTACCCGTCCGGTGGTCAAGCACAATTTTTTGGTCAAGGACGCGCGTGACCTCGCCGATACCCTGAAGAAGGCCTTTCACATCGCGCGCAGCGGCCGCCCCGGTCCGGTGGTGGTCGATATCCCGAAGGACGTGTCGTTCAAAAAGGTGCCGTTTCACGGGTATCCGAGCACCATCGAGATGCGTTCGTACAACCCGGTGCGTAAAGGGCACGGCGGACAAATTCGCAAAGCCCTGCAACTGTTGCTGGCGGCCAAGCGGCCGTACATTTACACCGGTGGCGGCGTTTTGTTGAGCAACGCCACCAACGAATTGCGCCAGCTGGTCGACCTGCTTGGTTATCCGGTGACACACACCTTGATGGGTCTGGGCGCCTACCCGGCCAGCGACCGCAAGTTCCTCGGCATGCTTGGCATGCACGGAACACTGGAAGCCAACAACGCCATGCAGAACTGCGACGTCTTGCTGGCCGTTGGCGCGCGTTTTGATGATCGGGTGATCGGCAACCCCAAGCATTTCGCGCAGAACGAGCGCAAGATCATTCACATCGATATCGATCCGTCGAGTATTTCCAAGCGGGTGCGGGTGGACATCCCGATCGTCGGTGACGTGCGTGACGTGCTCACGGAACTGATTTCGATGATCAAGGAGAGTTCTGTCAAGCCCGACGCAGGGGCGTTGGCCGCCTGGTGGAACACGATCGAATCATGGCGTCAGCGCCAATGCCTGAAGTACGACCACGGTGCGGGCGACGTCATCAAGCCGCAGGCGGTGGTGGAAACCTTGTGGAACATGACCAAGGGTGACGACGTCTATATCACCTCAGACGTTGGCCAGCATCAGATGTGGGCGGCGCAGTACTACCGCTTTGACGAACCCCGTCGCTGGATCAATTCGGGTGGTCTGGGTACGATGGGTGTGGGCATTCCCTACGCCATGGGGATCAAGTTGGCCAAGCCAGAGAGCGAGGTGTTTTGCATTACTGGCGAAGGCTCCGTGCAAATGTGCATCCAAGAACTGTCAACCTGTTTACAGTACAACACGCCGATCAAGATCGTGTCGCTGAACAACCGTTACCTGGGCATGGTGCGGCAATGGCAAGAGGTCGAGTACGAAGGCCGTTACAGCAACAGCTATATGGACGCGCTGCCCAACTTCGTCAAGTTGGCCGAGGCCTATGGGCACGTTGGCATGCTGATCGAACGGGCGCAGGACGTTGAGCCGGCATTGCGCGAAGCGCGCAAACTCAAGGACCGCACGGTGTTCTTGGACTTCCGCACCGATCCCACTGAGAACGTGTTCCCGATGGTGCGTGCCGGTAACGGCATCACCGAAATGCTTCTGAGTTCTGAAGACCTTTAACCCTTGCAGGATGAATCTATTGTTTGCCAAGCCCGCCGGTTACCGCCGCCGGGGGAGGGCAGCGAAAAGAGGAGTCATTTAACATGAAACATATCATCGCAGTTTTGCTGGAAAACGAGGCTGGTGCCTTGTCTCGCGTGGTCGGGCTGTTTTCGGCCCGTGGTTACAACATCGAGTCGCTGACGGTGGCGCCGACTGAAGACCCCAGCCTGTCGCGCATGACCATTCAGACCGCCGGTTCCGACGAAGTGATCGAACAGATCACCAAGCACCTGAACCGTCTGATCGAGGTTGTGAAAGTGGTTGACCTGACCGAAGGCGCCTACACCGAACGTGAGCTGATGATGGTCAAGGTGCGTGCCGTCGGCAAGGAACGCGAGGAAATGAAGCGCATGTCGGACATTTTTCGTGGCCGCATCATCGACGTCACGGAAAAAAGCTACACCATCGAACTGACCGGTGATCAGTCCAAGAACGATGCTTTTTTAAGTGCCATTGAAAGCGGCGCCATTTTGGAAACCGTGCGCACCGGTGCCAGCGGCATCGGTCGGGGTGAGCGGATTTTGCGGGTTTAGTCAGTTGGGGACAGAGCTGAAGGTCTGTCCAGCAAGTTATTTATTTTTTTACAACGGAGTGTTTCATGAAAGTTTATTACGACAAGGATTGTGATCTGAGCCTGATCAAAGGCAAGACGGTCGCCATCATCGGTTACGGCAGTCAAGGTCACGCGCACGCGCAAAACCTCAACGACAGTGGCGTCAAGGTGGTGGTGGGGCTGCGCAAAGGCGGCGCTTCCTGGGACAAGGTCGGCAAGGCCGGTTTGAACGTCATGGAAGTCAACGACGCCGTCAAGATCGCCGACGTGGTCATGATTTTGTTACCCGACGAACAGATCGCCGACGTGTACACCAACAACGTCGCACCCAACATCAAGCAGGGTGGTTCACTGGTGTTCGCGCACGGCTTCAACGTGCACTACAACCAGGTGATTCCACGCGCCGATCTGGATGTCTGGATGGTCGCGCCCAAGGCGCCTGGGCACACCGTGCGCAGCACCTATGTGCAAGGTGGTGGCGTACCGCAACTGATCGCCATTCATCAGGACAAGAGCGGCAGGGCGCGCGACCTGGCGCTGTCGTACGCCATGGCCAATGGGGGCGGCAAGGCCGGCATCATCGAAACTACCTTCAAGGAAGAAACTGAGACCGACTTGTTCGGCGAGCAGGCGGTGTTGTGCGGTGGTGCGGTCGAACTCGTGAAGATGGGTTTCGAGACGCTGGTGGAAGCGGGTTATGCGCCAGAAATGGCGTATTTTGAGTGTCTGCACGAGCTCAAGCTGATCGTCGACCTGATCTATGAAGGCGGTATTGCCAACATGAACTATTCGATCTCCAATAACGCCGAGTTTGGCGAGTATGTGACTGGCCCACGCGTCATCAACGAGACGTCCCGCGCAGCCATGCGCGAGGCGTTGAAGAACATCCAGACCGGCGATTACGCGCGTAACTTCATCCTGGAAGGCCGGACCAACTACCCGAGCATGACGGCGCGTCGCCGCAACACGGCCGACCATCAAATCGAAATCGTTGGCGCCAAACTGCGCGCCATGATGCCTTGGATCGCCAAGAACAAGTTGGTCGATCAAACGCGCAATTGAACGTCTGGTACGTTTGCGCAAAGGGCCACCGCGGTGGCCTTTTGCTATTATGAAGCGTTACATAAGGTGCTTTGCATGGACGACAACATCCCCTCCGATCTGGCTGAACTGGACGTTGCGCCAAAGAAACCGCGCAAGGGCATCTACGTGCTGCCCAACCTGTTCACGTTGGCCGCATTGTTCGGTGGTTTTTACGCCATTGTGATGGCAATCAATGGGCGCTTCGATCTGGCTGCGGTTGGTGTTTTTTGCGCCATGGTGCTTGACAGTCTGGATGGCCGGGTCGCGCGCATGACGAACACCCAGAGTGCCTTTGGCGAGCAGATGGATTCGCTGTCTGACATGGTGTCCTTTGGCGCGGCACCCGCCCTGGTGGCCTACGTCTGGGCGCTCAAAGGGCTCGGGCGATGGGGCTGGATCGCGGCCTTTGTTTACTGCGCGTGTGCCGCCTTGCGCCTGGCTCGCTTCAACGTCAACACCGCAGTGGTCGACAAGCGCTACTTTCAGGGGTTGCCGTCGCCGGCGGCGGCAGCCCTGGTTTGTGGCTTGATCTGGGTCGCCACCGACATGGGGATCGATGGCGCGAGTATGGCTTGGCCGATGTTCGTGGTGGCACTCTTTGCCGGATTGACGATGGTGACCAACGTGCCTTTTTACAGCTTCAAGGACGTGCACATGAAGCGCAGCGTGCCGTTTGCGGTGATTGTGTTGATCGCCATTGGTATCGCGGTCATCAATATTGACCCGCCGATTGTGATGTTCGGAATTTTCGTGGTCTACGGCCTGAGCGGTTATCTGATTTATTTTTGGCGCAAAGCCAAAGGTATTCCGACCAGCGTCATCAGCACGTCGACTGATGAGCCGGAAGAGCGCGGTCTGCATAGCTGAGCGTGCCTAGCTAGGCGCAAAGCTGTGGTACATTGTGCCCATGCAAAAAATGCTGCTAGCCCTACTACCGACACCTTGCGGGTGGAGTTGTTAGCGTCTGATTGCATCACAACCCCAAAAAGCCCGTGTGCCACTAGCAGCGGGCTTTTTTGTTGCTATCGGCACGCGAAATGTTTCAATGAAGTGAACCCTGGAGAAGCGCCATGACAGAAAAATTGGTCATTTTTGATACCACCTTGCGTGACGGTGAACAGTCCCCCGGCGCGTCGATGACGCGCGACGAAAAGTTGCGCATCGCCCGCCAACTCGAGCGCCTGAAGGTCGACGTCATTGAAGCCGGTTTTGCCGCCAGTTCCAACGGTGACTTTGAGTGCATCAAGACGATTGCCGAGCACATCAAGGACGCCACCGTATGCTCGCTGTCGCGTGCCAATGACCGGGACATTTCGCGTGCCGCCGATGCGCTGAAAGATGCCAACAGGGCACGCATCCATACCTTCATCGCCACTTCGCCGGTGCACATGGAGAAAAAATTGCGCATGACACCGGAGCAGGTTCTGGAGCAGGCCAAACAGGCTGTCCGCTTTGCCCGCAATCGCGTGGCCGACGTTGAATTCAGCGCTGAGGACGCCTATCGTAGTGAAGTCGACTTTTTGTGTCGCGTCATCGAGGCAGCGATCAATGAAGGTGCTTCAACGATCAACGTGCCGGACACCGTGGGCTACGCCATTCCAGAGTTGTACGGAAATTTCATTCGCACGTTGCGTGAACGGGTACCCAATTCGGACAAGGCGATCTGGTCGGTGCATTGCCACAACGACCTGGGCATGGCAGTAGCCAATTCGCTGGCTGGCGTCAAGATCGGTGGCGCACGCCAGGTGGAATGCACCATCAATGGCCTTGGCGAGCGAGCCGGCAATTGCAGTCTCGAAGAGGTGGTGATGGCGATCCGCACGCGGCGCGATTACTTTGACCTGGTGGTTGGCGTTGATGCGACGCAAATTTTGGCGGCCAGCCGGATGGTGAGTCAGACGACGGGTTTTGTCGTTCAGCCGAACAAGGCGATCGTTGGTGCCAACGCTTTTGCGCATACTGCCGGTATTCATCAGGACGGCATCATGAAGGCGCGCGATACCTACGAGATCATGCGTGCGGAAGACGTGGGTTGGACGGCCAACAAAATGATCCTGGGAAAACTTAGCGGCCGTAACGCGTTCAAGCAGCGCGTGCAGGAACTTGGGGTCCAGATGGACAGCGAGGCCGATATCAACGTGGCGTTTGCCAAATTCAAGGATTTGGCGGATCGCAAGAGTGAAATATTCGACGAAGACATTTTGGCGCTGGTCAGTGAAGAGCGTGTTGCGCACAACCGCGACCGCTTTGGCTATGTGTCGCTGGCGCAGCACAGCGAGACCGGTGAGTTGCCCCAGGCGACGGTCGTGCTGACGGTTGACGGCAAGGAACTGACCGGGCAAGCCAACGGCAATGGTCCGGTGGACGCATCGCTCAAGGCGATTGAATCGCAGGTCAAGAGTGGCTCAGAAATGGTGCTGTACTCGGTCAATGCCATCAGCGGATCGACCGAAAGCCAAGGCGAAGTGACCGTGCGCCTGCAAAACAACGGTCGCATCGTCAACGGTGTCGGCGCCGACCCGGACATCGTCGTTGCGTCTGCGAAGGCCTACCTGAGTGCGCTCAATAAGCTCAGCAGCCAGGCCGATCGCGTGGCCGCTCAGGGCTAGATTTCTTACAACTTTTTACTTTAGTTGAAGAAAGTGCTGCAACTTGTTGTTGCAAATTAAGAAATTGCGTATAGACTTTAGTCATCGCGAACGATTTGACTGAGGTTTCAACGATGCAGCACCCCTTGATGACGACATTGCGGCAGCGCGCCCTGGCGTTGCTATGTGGCTTGGGGTTGATCGCTGGGGCGTTGCTGATGTCGGTCACCCCGGCGCAAGCAGCAACCAGTGTGTCCAAGCATCGAGTCACCAAGGTGTACTTGAAGAGGGCTGGAGCGAAAAAGGTCGTCTGGGTGGCCAGATCGGTTCGACACGGTACTGTGCGGCCGCGCGTCGTCGTGGCAAGTCAGCCGTCGTTTGGTCAATTGTCTGGCTTGCACGCGACGGCTGATGCTTTGCAGCTGAAATCAAGCGTGGCTCTGGTTGTCGATCAACAGTCCAACGAAGTGCTCTACAGCAAGAACGACAAGGCCGTGCTGCCCATCGCGTCGCTCACCAAGCTGATGACTGGTTTGTTGGTTGATGAGGCAAAGTTGTCGATGGATGAGCAGATCGTCATCACGCAGGCGGATGTCGATACAGAAAAAGGCAGTCGCTCCCGCTTGCGTGTTGGCAGCACACTGTCCCGCGGCGAGTTGCTGCACCTGGCGCTGATGTCCAGTGAGAACCGTGCTGCGCACGCCCTGGGGCGCACATTTCCCGGTGGTTTGACGGCTTTTGTGACGCAAATGAACGCTAAGGCGCGCGTCTTGGGCATGGTCGACACGGTTTACGTCGAGCCCACGGGCTTGTCCAGCGACAACAAATCTAGCGCCCGCGATCTGGCTAAATTGGTCGACGTTGCGTCGCAGTCGGCGTTGCTGCGCGAACTGACCACATCGCCCAGTGCCGAAGTGGCCGTCGGGCGGCAATCACTGCAGTTCAACAATACCAATCGGCTGGTCAGCAATCCAGCCTGGGACATTGGGTTGCAAAAAACCGGTTACATCTCCGAGGCCGGGCGTTGCCTGGTGATGCAAGCCCGCATTGCCGGTCGCAATTTGATCATGGTGTTCCTCGATTCAGCGGGTAAATTGACCCGTCTGGCCGATGCTCAGCGTGTACGCCGGTGGATCGAATCGGCCAACGGGACCGCGTCGACACCGTCCCTGGAGACTGATGTTTGAGCCGACTCAGTTTCGGTAACCCAACTGGCTGGAGATTTCTGCCGCCGTTTCTTTGAGCTTGGGCAGCCAGCTTTCCTCGAGCCTTCCGGCTGGCGCTGAAACGGAAAGACCCGCGACCAGCCGGCCTTGGTCGTCGTAAATGCCGGCGGCCATGCAGCGCACGCCCAGCTCCAGTTCTTCGTTGTCGTTGGCGTAGCCTTCGCGGCGCACCCGAACCAGTTCGCGCTCCAGTGCCGGTAGTTGCGTCAGGCTATTTTTGGTGTGACCGCTGAGCCCGGTTCGTGTGGCGTAAGAGCGAATTTTGTGCGCGTCGTCGGAGGCCAAAAATAGCTTGCCTACCGACGTCAGGTGCAGCGGTGCCCGTCCGCCAATCGCCCGAATCACCTGCATGCCAGAGCGCTCGCTGTACGCCCGCTCAACGTAGACGATTTCATCGCCCTGGCGCATGCTCAGATTAATGGGCTGCTGCGTGATTCGGTGCAGCGCGCGCATTGGACCGACTGCGGCGTCGCGCACGTTGAGGCGGTTCTTGACCAGATTGCCAAGCTCCAGCAGGCGCATACCCAGGCGATAAGAGCCAGATTGGGGTCGGTCGATGAAGCGGCCGGTGGCCAGATCGTTGAGGATGCGGTGTGTGGTCGACGGGTGCAAACCAGCCTTTTCGCTGATTTCTTTCAATGACATGGCGTCTTCGCGTGAGGCCAGTATGTCGATCAAAGTGAACATC
This sequence comes from Comamonadaceae bacterium, assembly GCA_037447395.1. Classification (GTDB taxonomy): domain Bacteria; phylum Pseudomonadota; class Gammaproteobacteria; order Burkholderiales; family Burkholderiaceae_C; genus Rhodoferax. The sequence goes on from JBBIGT010000002.1 coordinate 14,667, forward strand.
CGTTCAATGACCTGAATGGTCGGCGTGACGGAAACGCCGGGGTCCGACTTGCGCATGAAAATTCCCTGTGGAACTTTGGATATTTTAGTTACACCGTCGCCGCACTCCAACGCCCATTGACCAAGCGCTCATGCGGAATGAAACGCGATTTGTAAGACATCTTGGCGCACGCCTCAATCCAATAGCCGAGATAGACGTACTTCAGGCCCAACGTGTTGGCCAAGCCGATTTGCCACAACACGTTGTAGGTGCCGAAGCTTTGGCCGGATTGCGGGTCAAAAAAAGTGTAGACCGCCGACAGCGCGTCGTCCAGGCGATCGATGATCGATACCATTTTGAGTTCACCCAAGGAGCCCAAAGGCGCAGCTTCGCGAAATTCGACCAAAAAAGATTTGACGCTTGAATGAAGCAGGAAGTCGGCGTACTGATCGGCGTCGTCAATGTCCATGCCACCACCGGGGTGGCGGGCGTGTTGGTAGCGCGTATACAGTGCAAAGTGTTCGCTCGAAAACGACGGCTCGATCATGGTCGTGACCAGATCAGCGTGCCGGTTCACTGCGCGGCGCTGGCTGCGGGTCGGCTGAAACTCTGCCACCGGGATGCGAATCGACACACACGCTTGGCAGTGGTCGCAATGCGGCCGGTAGATGTAGGCACCACTGCGGCGAAATCCGTGACGAATCAGACTTGTGTAGGTTTTCGGGTCGACCGATGGGCTGGCCGCCACGACCTGTGATCGGGCGATGCGCCCATCAAGATAGCTGCACGCATAGGTCGCCGTGGTGTAGCACTGCAGGCTGCTGGCTGCCAAATGCGGTGAATCGGTCACGATGCTGCGGTGGGTAGACTGAAGACGTGCTTCCAGTATACGGGGGCAAACCGCCAGCGGGGCGACGTCAGCGGGCACGCTTGCCGGACGATTTGCACAAACTGGCGCCGTGGCATCTCGGCAGCGCCCAGCGAAGCGAGGTGGCGCGTATTCTGCTGACAATCGATGTGCGTCACACCAAATTCACGGCACATGGCGACCAGCGCGGCCAGCGCGATCTTTGAGCTGTCCGGCACGCAATGAAACATCGATTCACCAAAGACCGTTTTTCCTAAGGTGACAAAGTACAAGCCACCGACCAGCGTATCGTCGATCCAGGTCTCGACGCTGTGCGCCAAGCCGGCACCGTGGAGCTGCGTGTAGGCGTTGATCATTTCGGGAACGATCCAGGTGGCGCTTTGTCCCGGACGCGGTCGCTTGGCGCACGCGGTGATGACGTCGCTGAACGCTGAATCGACGCGAATCTCGTGGCCGCTGGCGCGCATGAAACGCTTCAAAGTTTTTCTGAACGACGGATGCATCCGAAAATGCTCAACGGTGAGCACCATTCGCGGGTCCGGGCTCCACCACAAAAGGGGTTGCCCGGCGCTGAACCACGGAAAGATCGCGCTGCTGTAGGCTCTTTGCAGGGTGGCGACGTCCAGATCGCCACCGCCACACAACAAGCCCGCATAGCCGGTTGATGCGTCCAGTGCCGTGTCGGGTGCTGGAAACGGTTGCCCTGGCCGTAGCCAAGTCAGTGCCAGCGAGTTACTGCTCATGCTGCCAAGCCGCGGTCAGAATGGCCGCATCGACCCATTACAATCGCGTGGTCGGGGCGTAGCGCAGCCTGGTAGCGCATCTGGTTTGGGACCAGAGGGTCGAAGGTTCGAATCCTTTCGCCCCGACCAATCTTCAAATTTCGCGATCTCTGCCCGTAGCTCAGTTGGATAGAGCAACAGCCTTCTAAGCTGTGGGTCGGGGGTTCGATCCCCTCCGGGCAGGCCACTACAGCAGGCGCATGGCGCTTCGTTAAGCGCAGCACTCTGCGACCGGCTAGCATGGGAGGAAGGCGCTGCGAATCCAACGCTTTCAGGTCAGGCGGCCGCTTCCAGTCCATTCTTGAAGTGTGTCTGCATTTTCTTTCGACTGGCTTGAGCATCGCGCTTGAGCAAGGCCGCCATCAGCTCGCGATGCTCTGTGAGCGATTCGTTGATTCGCCCGGATTTCAAGAGCGAATTGTGGCGGTTGAGCTTCATCACTTTTCGCAGGTCGGCCACCACCTGATTGCGCCAGCGGTTGTTGGCAATCTCCAGAAGACGCATGTGAAAGCGCTCGTTGATGGCAAAAAAGCGCTCGCGGTCAACTCGGTCGGGTCGCGCGGCTTGTTCGAGCTCGTCGTGCAGCGCCTGCAACTGCGCCAGTTGCTCGCTTGACGCCAAGGTGGCGACGACTGCAGCCGCATCTGACTCGAGCAAACTGAGCAAGTGGTAGACATCGGCGAGGTCATGGTCAGACACCTCGGTCACGTAGGCGCCGCGGCGCACCTTCATGGTGACCAAGCCTTCGGCGGCGAGCACCTTCAATGCCTCGCGCAACGGCGTGCGGCTGATGCCGTAGTCCTGCGCAATTTTTAACTCGTCGATCCAGCTGCCGGGTTCCAGTTCGTGCGAAAAAATGCGTTGACGCAGCAATTCCGCCACTTCTTCGTAGAGGGCGCGGGGCGCCAAAGAAAGTTCTGCCATGAACGAATTGTAAGCTGGGCGGAATTTTTTGTATCAATAATTATAAATAACGTAAACTCACCGACTGCCCTGGACCACCTCGCGCGGCGGTGCGCTGGCCGGTGTGCTTGCCACTGCAATTCACGCGGGCTGACAATGTTCGCATCCATCCAAAGGTATCAGACCATGACCGACAAAGCTTCCGAATTTCAGCCCGCTGACCTTGCCGACTGGGCCAAAGCAGCGGCCAAGTCGGCACCGGGTGGTGACGTCGAGGCGTTGAACTGGCAAACGCCAGACGGCATCGCCGTCAAACCTCTGTATACGGCGCAGGACACGGCCAATTTGCCCTACGTCGACACCTTGCCCGGATTTGAGCCCTACCTGCGCGGCCCGCAGGCGACGATGTATGCGGTGCGTCCGTGGACGATCCGTCAATACGCCGGTTTTTCGACGGCCGAGGAGAGCAACGCCTTCTACAGGAAGGCGTTGGCCGCAGGGGGCCAGGGCGTGAGCGTCGCTTTCGACCTGGCCACCCATCGCGGTTATGACTCCGATCACCCGCGTGTCACCGGTGACGTGGGCAAGGCGGGTGTGGCCATTGACTCGGTCGAGGACATGAAGATTCTGTTCAACGAGATTCCGCTGGACAAGGTCAGCGTGTCGATGACCATGAACGGCGCGGTGTTGCCGGTGCTGGCGGGCTACGTGATTGCGGCGGAAGAGCAGGGAGTCAGCCAGGACAAACTCAGCGGCACGATTCAGAACGATATTCTGAAAGAGTTCATGGTGCGCAACACCTACATCTACCCGCCCGAGCCTTCCATGCGCATCATTGGCGACATCATCGAGTACACGGCCAAATACATGCCCAAGTTCAACTCGATTTCGATCAGCGGCTACCACATGCAGGAAGCGGGCGCCAATCAGGCGCTGGAGCTGGCCTTTACCCTGGCCGACGGCAAGGAGTACGTCAAGACCGCCATCGCCAAGGGCATGGACGTGGACGACTTTGCCGGACGCCTGAGCTTTTTCTGGGCGATCGGCATGAACTTCTACCTGGAAGTGGCCAAGATGCGCGCGGCGCGTCTGCTGTGGTGCCGCATCATGAAGGGCTTCAACGCCAAAAAGCCCAAGAGCCTGATGCTGCGCACGCACTGCCAGACCAGCGGCTGGTCACTCACCGAGCAAGACCCCTACAACAACGTCGTGCGCACCACCATCGAAGCGATGGCGGCCGTATTCGGTGGCACGCAAAGCCTGCACACCAACAGCTTTGACGAGGCGATTGCGTTGCCAACCGAGTTTTCCGCCCGCATTGCGCGCAACACCCAACTCATCATCCAGGAAGAAACCCACATCACCAACGTGATCGACCCCTGGGCGGGCAGCTACATGATGGAAAAGCTCACCCAGGACATGGCCGACGCCGCCTGGGCCATCATTGAGGAAGTCGAGGCCATGGGTGGCATGACCAAAGCCGTCGATTCCGGTTGGGCCAAGCTCAAAATCGAGGCGGCAGCGGCGCAAAAGCAGGCGCGCATTGACTCGGGCAAAGACGTGATCGTCGGTGTCAACAAATACAAGCTGGCCAAGGAAGACCTGATCGAGGCGCGCGACATTGACAACATGGCGGTGCGCGAAGGGCAGATCGCGCGTCTCAAAAAAATCAAGGAAAAACGCGATGCAGCCCAGGTAGAACAAGCGCTTGCAGCTATTACTAACGCAGCACAGAGCGGCTCGGGCAATCTGCTGGATTTGGCGATCAAGGCGGTGCGCGCGCGCGCCACCGTGGGTGAAATCAGCGACGCGATGGAAAAAGCCTTTGGCCGCCACCGCGCCGACACGCAAAAGGTGACCGGAGTGTACGCAGCCGCTTATGACAGCGCCCAAGGGTGGGAACAGCTCAAGAAAGAAATCGCCGACTTTGCCGCCGAGCAAGGGCGTCGTCCGCGGGTGATGATCAGCAAACTCGGGCAAGACGGCCACGACCGCGGCGCCAAGGTGGTCGCCACCGCGTTTGCCGACCTCGGCTTTGACGTCGACATGGGCCCGCTGTTCCAGACCCCGGAAGAATGCGCGCGCCAGGCGATTGAAAACGACGTGCACGCGGTGGGCGTCTCCACGCTGGCAGCGGGTCACAAAACGCTGGTGCCCGCAATCATTGCCGAATTGAAGAAGCAGGGCGCGGACGACATTGTGGTGTTTGTCGGCGGCGTGATTCCGCGCCAGGATTACGACATGCTGTACGAGGCCGGCGTCAAGGGCATCTATGGCCCGGGCACCCCGATCCCGGCCAGCGCCAAGGACGTGCTGGAGCAAATCAAAAAGGCGTTGAAAGTCTGACGCGGCGCTTGATATACTGTAATACCGTATTTCAACAGGAGCGTGTCATGGCAGTATCCGTTCGTATGGACCCATTGCTTGAAAAGGAACTGACGCAGGCGGCCAAGCGTCGCGGCATTACCAAGTCGCAATTCATCGTCGAGGCGGTTGAGCGTGCGCTCGGACGCAACAACCCCGGCGAGTTGTACCTCAAGGTGATGGAGGAAATGGCCAGCTACAACGTCGCCGGCGAAGTCAATGCGCCCAGCGGCGCGTCAGATCAAGCAGCGCAAAAGTCGGCACTGCGCAAAAAATTGCGAATCAAGCACACGCAGGAGAGCGCCGATTACGCTGATTTTTTAACCCGGCAAACCCCGGCGGCAGGTGGTACAGCGTGATCGTTGCACTGCTGGATGCCGGACCGTTGATTGCGCTGTTTGATTCAGCAGATCGGCACCATGCCCGCTTTCGCCAGATGCTGACCATGCCAGAGCTGCCGCTGCGCCTGCACACCACCTGGCCGTGCGTGACCGAGGCGTCGTACATGTTGAACCGACGCGAGCGCTTGGGCATGTTGCGCTGGATTGGCGCTGGGGGTGTTCAGGTGTTTCCTTTTGACACCGACGATTTGCTTGACATGACCGATTGGATGCTGTGTTACACCGACGACCGCGCCGAGATGGATCTGGCCGATGCCTCGTTGTATTGGGCAGCGCACGAAACTGGTGTGAAACGCATATTGACGCTCGATGTGCGTGACTTTTCGCGTTACCGTTTGCCAAACGGGCAGGCTTTTGAAATTCTTTGAAAATATGCCTGTAACCCCTATTCAACAAGCGCGGGCAGCTATTGTTTCTGAGTCGCCGCAGCAGCGCCGTGCCATCGCCAGGGCGATAACGTTACTGGAATCGACCCGCGCCGACCACCGCGCGCAGGCCGATGAACTGCTGACGACGTTGTTGCCGCACACCGGCAAATCATTTCGGCTGGGCATCAGCGGCGTGCCCGGGGTGGGCAAGAGCACGTTCATCGAAGCGCTGGGGCTGTACCTGATCGACCTGGGTCACCGTGTGGCGGTGCTGGCGGTCGATCCGTCGTCGAGCGTCTCGGGTGGCTCGATTCTGGGTGACAAGACGCGCATGGAGCAGTTGTCCATGCACGAGAAAGCCTACATCCGTCCCAGCCCCAGTAGCGGCACGCTCGGCGGTGTGGCTGAGAAAACCCGCGAAGCGATGCTGGTCTGTGAAGCGGCAGGCTACGACATCGTCATCGTTGAAACGGTTGGCGTGGGGCAAAGCGAGACGGCGGTGGCCAACATGACCGACATGTTCGTTCTGATGCAGTTGCCCAACGCGGGCGACGAGCTGCAAGCCATCAAAAAAGGCGTCATGGAGCTGGCTGATTTAGTGGTCATCAACAAGGCCGACCTCGACGCCAAGGCGGCGATGCGCGCGCAAGCGCAAATGACCTCCAGCTTGCGGCTGTTGGGTCAGCACGGCAACCCCGAGCACGCCCATCACAACGAACGGATATGGCATCCGCAAGTGATTCAACTCAGCGCCTTGCACGGCCTGGGCGTCGACACGTTTTGGGCCAAGGTGCTTGAATTCAAAAGCCTGCAAGAAGCCAACGGCCAATTTGCCATGCGCCGACAAAACCAGTCGCTGTCCTGGATGTGGGAGCGCATCGATGCCGGCTTGAAGCAGCGCTTTCGCGCGCATCCGGCGGTGCAAGAGCAACTGGATACTTTTACGCAACAAGTGAATTCTGGCGGCTTGGCGCCGTCTGTTGCTGCGCGTCAATTGCTGGCACTATCTGGAGGCGGCGCATGAACGGCGCCTGCGCTGGGCGCTGGGTTTTGTCGCTCCAGTTTGTCATCTTGGCGTTCGTGTTGAGTGGTTGCCAGACGCTGCAAAACTCAAAGTTGTTTTTACCAGCGCAATGGGTCGGGTTGGATGAAGTGGCGTCGGACATTCGGGTCGATGCGGCGGCCGACCAAGCGCAGCGCACGTTGGCTATGCGCTTGCGCGACGCATCGCGTGCGCGACTGACCGCGGTGGTTGGCGAGGTGATTTCCCAACCCGTCTTCGTCTTCTGTTTTTCTGATGGTTGTTTTCAACGCTTTGGCGGCGGATCACCTCGAGCCAAGTCGTTTGGCGATTTGCGCATACTGATCGGACCCGTGGCGATGACCCAAGCGTTTGTTGCGCATGAATGGTGGCACGCTGAGCTCTATCGTCGGGCGGGGTATGGGGCGGTGCGCAAAGTTCCACGCTGGTTTGACGAAGGCGTAGCGGTTTGGATCAGCGACGATCCGCGCTACGGCGAAGTGATGTACCAGCGCCTCTTGGCGCAGGGAGTCACGCCACCAGCGCTCAAAGAGCTCGAAACCATGGACGATTTCATCGCGGCGGTGGGGCGTTACGGCGATCACCTCTGGGCCACCAAGCCGGCCGACGCTGTGACGGTGGTTTATCCCACCGCCGCACACGAGGTTCGACGCTGGATGACCATTGTGGGCTTGGCTGGATTACGTCAACTGGTCGCTGGGCTGGCACGCGGTGAAGCGTTTGAAACTTTGTACAGCAACCTTGAGCGCACGGCGCCAATCACCACCAACGAGTAACTGAAGAAGGAGCTTCCATGCACGACATTCTTGAACAACTTGAGAAAAAGCGCGAACTCGCCCGTCTGGGTGGTGGCCAAAAGCGCATTGACGCGCAGCACAAAAAAGGCAAGCTCACCGCCCGTGAGCGCATTGAGGTCTTGCTCGACGAAGGTACCTTCGAAGAGTGGGACATGTTCATGGAACATCGCTGCGCCGACTTCGGCATGGCCGACAACAAGATCCCCGGCGACGGCGTGGTGACCGGCTACGGCATGATCAACGGACGCCTGGTGTTCGTCTTCAGCCAGGACTTCACCGTCTTTGGCGGCGCGCTCTCCGAAGCGCACGCCGAAAAAATCTGCAAAGTCATGGACCAGGCGATGAAGGTCGGCGCACCGGTGATTGGCCTGAACGACTCGGGCGGCGCACGCATCCAGGAAGGCGTGGCCAGCTTGGGCGGTTACGCCGACGTGTTCCAGCGCAACGTCATGGCCAGCGGCGTGATTCCACAGATCAGCATGATCATGGGGCCGTGTGCTGGTGGCGCGGTGTATTCGCCAGCCATGACCGACTTTATCTTCATGGTCAAGGACAGCAGCTACATGTTCGTCACCGGGCCTGAGGTGGTGAAGACGGTCACCCACGAAGAAGTAACCGCCGAAGAACTCGGCGGCGCGGTCAGCCACACCACCAAGAGCGGTGTCGCCGATCTGGCTTTTGAGAACGATGTCGAAGCGTTGCTGATGCTGCGCCGCCTGTACAACTACCTGCCGCTGAACAACCGCGAGCAGGCGCCGGTGCGGCAAAGCGGCGACCCGGTCGGCCGCGCCGAGCTGAGCCTGGACACGCTGGTGCCCGACAACCCGAACAAGCCCTACGACATGAAGGAGCTGATTCTCAAGACGGTCGACGATGGCGATTTTTTTGAGCTGCAGCCCGAATACGCCAAAAACATCCTCACCGGCTTTGCCCGCATGGACGGGCAAACGGTGGGCATCGTCGCCAACCAGCCGCTGGTGCTGGCTGGTTGCCTGGACATCAAGAGCTCAATCAAGGCGGCGCGCTTTGTGCGCTTTTGTGACGCCTTCAACATCCCGGTCATTACCTTTGTTGACGTGCCCGGCTTCATGCCCGGCACCGCGCAAGAGTATGGCGGCATCATCAAGCACGGCGCCAAGCTGCTCTACGCCTTTGCCGAATGCACCGTGCCCAAGATCACCGTCATCACGCGCAAAGCCTACGGCGGTGCCTACGACGTGATGAGCTCCAAGCACTTGCGCGGCGACGTCAACCTGGCCTGGCCGAACGCTGAGATCGCCGTCATGGGCGCCAAGGGCGCGGTGGAAATCATCTTCCGCGAAGATAAGGGCGACCCGGCCAAGCTGGCGGCCAAAGAGGCCGAATACAAAGCCCGCTTTGCCAACCCGTTTGTGGCGGGCGCGCGCGGCTTCATTGACGACGTGATCCTGCCGCATGAAACGCGCAAGCGCATCTGCCGCAGCCTGGTCATGCTGAAAGACAAAAAACTGGACAACCCGTGGCGCAAGCACGGCAACATTCCGCTCTAACCAATAAAGCAAAGGAATCAACATGTTCAAGAAAATCCTGATTGCGAACCGCGGCGAGATCGCCTGCCGCGTCATTACCACCGCCAAAAAAATGGGCATCCAAACGGTGGCGGTTTACTCCGACGCCGACAAAGACGCGCGTTTCGTGCTGCTGGCCGACGAGGCCGTGCACATTGGCGCGTCGCCGAGTCGCGAAAGCTATCTGGTGGCCGACAAGATCATCGCCGCGTGCAAACAAACCGGCGCTGAAGCACTGCACCCGGGTTACGGCTTTTTGAGCGAAAACGCCGAGTTTGCCAAACGCGTTGAAGAAGAAGGCCTTGTGTTCATCGGCCCCAAGCACTATTCGATGGCCGCCATGGGTGACAAGATCGAGTCGAAAAAACTCGCCGGTGCAGCCGGTGTCAATTGCATCCCAGGCGTCAACAGCGCGATCGAAACCGCTGAAGCGGCCGTTGAAATCGCCAAAGGAATTGGTTATCCGGTCATGATCAAGGCCAGCGCCGGCGGTGGCGGCAAGGGCTTGCGCGTGGCCTACAACGACAAGGAAGCGTTTGAAGGCTTCACCAGTTGCCGCAACGAAGCGCGCGCCAGCTTTGGTGACGACCGCGTGTTCGTCGAAAAATACGTCGAAGAGCCGCGCCACATCGAAATTCAGCTCATTGGTGACAGCTTTGGCAACGTCGTCTACCTCAACGAGCGCGAGTGCTCGATCCAGCGCCGCCACCAAAAGGTCATCGAAGAGGCGCCCAGCCCCTTCATTAGCGACGCCACCCGCCGCGCCATGGGCGAGCAGGCGGTGGCGCTGGCCAAAGCGGTCAAATACCAAAGCGCGGGTACGGTCGAATTTGTCGTCGGCAAAGACCAGAGTTTTTACTTTCTGGAGATGAACACCCGCCTGCAGGTCGAGCACCCAGTCACCGAGTGCATCACCGGCCTGGATCTGGTCGAGCTGATGATTCGCGTCGCCGCGGGCGAAAAATTGCCCTTGTCGCAAGCCGACGTCAAGCGCAACGGTTGGGCTATTGAGTGCCGTATCAACGCCGAAGACCCGTTTCGCAACTTCCTGCCCAGCACCGGTCGTCTGGTGCGGTTTTCACCGCCGGCGCAGACCATGGCGCAAGCCAATACCAGCGACTGGTTTGGCGTGCGCGTCGACACCGGCGTGCAAGACGGCGGCGAGATTCCGATGTACTACGACTCGATGATCGCCAAGTTGATCGTCCATGGGGTTGATCGGCTGGACGCGATTGCCAAGATGCGTGAAGCGCTCAACGGCTTTGTCATCCGCGGTATCAGCTCGAGCATTCCGTTTCAGGCGGCGTTGCTCGCGCACCCCAAGTTTGTCTCGGGAGACTTCAACACCGGGTTCATTGCCGAGCACTACGCCCACGGCTTTCGCGCCGAAGACGTGCCGCACGAAGACCCCAGCTTCATGCTGGCGCTGGCGGCGTTTGTGCGCCGTAAATCGCGCGAGCGCGCCGCGTCGCTCAGCGGGCAGTTACCGGGCTACGCCGTCAAGGTTGGCAGCGACTATGTCGTCGTCACGCTGGGCGCCGCCGGCCGCAACAGCTACACCGCCGTGCACGTCGAGGAAATTATTGGCGAGACTGGCGTCGCCCGCATTACGATTGGTGCCACAGGCTATGAAATTCGTAGCGATTCACGGCTCAACGACGTCTGCATCATCGGCACCTGCAACGGCCAGCCGTTTACCGCGCAGGTCGAGCGCGGCACGCCCAAGAATCCGCTGGCGCTGCGTCTGCAACACAATGGCACGCGCATCGACGTGCTGGTCATTTCGCCGCGGATGGCCGAGCTGCATGCGCTGATGCCGTTCAAGGCACCGCCAGACATGAGCCGCTATGTGCTCTCGCCGATGCCAGGCCTGCTGGTTGATGTGGCGGTACAGGTCGGTCAAAAAGTACAGGCCGGTGAGCGGGTGGCGGTCATCGAGGCCATGAAGATGGAAAACGTGCTGTTTGCTGCCGCTGACGGGGTGGTGGGCAAGGTGCTGGCGGCCAGGGGCGAGAGCCTGACGGTCGATCAACCGATTGTCGAGTTTGCTTGAGCTGGAGGTGGTTTTGGGGTGAAATGGCAGTAGCGTGCTACGATTTGATTTTGTTTTACGAAATCCCATTTGTATGACAAGCGTTGCTGTTTCTCCCAAATTTCAAATTGTCATCCCGAAAGCTGTGCGTGAGGTTCTCAAGCTGCGCCCAGGGCAGCGGGTGGAAGTCAAGCTTGATGCCAGTGGGCGTGCATTTCTCGAGCCTGAGCCGGACATCATGTCCTTGCGTGGCATCTGCCCCGGCATGAACACTGACGTGCCCAATGACCCCGAAGGCCCTGAATGGCCGGGTGGGTGTGACCCCATTGCCGATGCCGACTGGGTGCAAATCAGCAAAAAAACCGGCACGTCATGAACCTGGTGGATTCTTGCGGTTGGCTGGAGCACATCACCAATGGGCGCAATGCGCAGTTCTTTGCCCCTTTTTTGCAAAACGAATCGGCTTTGCTCGTGCCCGGTCTGGTGGTGTACGAGGTTTCGCGCCGCATAATGGTATGGCAGCAAGACGCTGCTTTGCAAAAAGTGCTGCAAGTGATGTGCAGACTGAAATGTCCAGATTTGAACGTGTTGCAATTTCACCAAGCTGCCGTTGCAGCAAAAAAATACCGGCTCCACATGGCCGACGCCATCATTTGGCAAACCGCGCAAATCCACCAAGCCACGCTCTACACCCAGGATGCAGCCTTCGAGGGCTTGCCGGGGGTGGTGTACCAGGCGAAGCCCGCTGCGAACCAATAATCTATGAACAATAAGGCTGTAGAGCTTGATTTGTAAGCGCAAGCAGCTACTGTTGTTATAGTATCAAGAAAGTTAACCATGACCTCTACCGCTCGCCCCTTCAAAGTGCTGGGCATCCAGCAGATTGCCATTGGTGGCACCGACAGGACCCAGATGAAAAAACTCTGGGTCGACATGCTGGGGCTGGAAGTCACCGGCAGGTTCCAGAGTGAACGTGAAAACGTCGACGAGGACATCTGCGCCATGGGCGTTGGCCCCTTCAAGGTTGAAGTAGACCTCATGCAGCCGATGGACATCAATAAAAAACCCGCCGTGCACACCACGCCGCTAAACCACGTCGGCTTGTGGATCGACGACTTGCCTAAGGCCGTCGAGTGGCTCAGCGCGCGTGGCGTGCGCTTTGCGCCTGGTGGCATCCGCCGTGGCGCGGCCGGTTTTGACATCTGCTTTTTGCACCCCAAGGCCAACGACGAATTTCCGATCGCCGGCGAGGGTGTGCTCATTGAAATGGTGCAGGCGCCGCCCGAGGTGGTAGCGGCGTTTGCCAGGTTGGCCGCCTGAGGGCACGGATCGCTGCAACGAGGCAGCGTAACAAGTGCCGTGCGTGCAGCGCCGCAGATCAGCTCCCACTGGAAGATGCGCGTTTGGCGCGGGCGCGAGCCAGCGCAGCCTCGATCACGGCGCGTTTTTTGTCGAGGATGACCGGGTCGGTGTGCTGTGAGTGCGCGGCCAGGTCGGACAGTTTGAGTTCGGCTTTTTCTTCAAGCCTTTTGACGTTCTCGTATTCGTCACGCTTGCGTCGCAAGCTATAAAAGGCGTAGCGATCACGGGCTTGATCGGCTTGCTGTTGCGACCACGCTGCCCAGCCGGTGGACTGACCTGAGGCGTTCTCCAGCACGATGCAGTCGACCGGGCACACCGGCAGGCACAGTTCGCAGCCGGTGCAGTGGCGCTCGATCACCGTGTGCATGCGCTTGTTGCTGCCAACGATGGCATCGACCGGGCAGGCCTTGACGCACAGCGTGCAGCCAATGCACCAGGCCTCGTCGATCCAGACGACGTTGCGCGGCGTCTCCAGACCGTTGTCCGGGTTTAGCGGCTTGACCGCGCGCTGGGTGAGGGCGGCCAGCCGCACAACGCCTTGTGCGCCGCCGGGGGGGCATTGGTTGATGTCAGCCTGGCCACCGGCGACGGCCGCGGCGTACGCGGCGCAATCCGGGTAGCCGCAGCGTTGGCATTGCGTCTGCGGCAACGCCGCCAGAATGCGGCCAGCCAGCGGGGTCATTTTTGCCGGGCTGCAGGACGCTTTTTTGCGCTCGTCGCGCTTTGGTATTTCTGGATAAACGCCTTGACTTGCGGATAAACCACTTCGCGCCAGCGCCGGCCGGCAAAAATGCCGTAGTGGCCGGCACCTTGCACCTCGATGTGTTGCTGCCTTGACTTGTCGACACCGCTGCAGATGTCGTGCACCGCGGCGGTTTGACCCGAGCCGGAAATATCGTCAAGCTCACCTTCAACCGACAGCAGCGCCGTCGTCTTGATGTCTTGCGGGCTGACGTGTGCGAGCTGGCCGTCGACGCCGCGCACGTCCCAGGTTCCGTGCACCAGCCTGAAGTCCTGGAACACGGTGCGGATGGTGTCGAGGTAATAGTGCGCGTCCATGTCGAGCACGGCGTTGTACTCGTCGTAGAACTTGCGGTGTGTCTCGGCGCTGGAGTGGTCGCCCTTGACCAGATCCTTGAAGTAGTCGTAGTGACTGCGCATGTGGTTGCTCGGGTTCATCGCCACAAAGCCCGAATGCTGCAAAAAGCCGGGATAGACGCGCCGCCCGGCGCCGGGGAAACGCGAGGGCACGCGGTAGATCACGTTGTGCTCGAACCACGACAAGCTCTTGTTCATGGCCAGGCTGTTCACCGCAGTGGGCGACTTGCGCGCGTCGATCGGGCCGCCCATCATGACCATGCTCAGCGGCGTCGTCTCGCCACGACTGGCCATCAGCGACACCGCCGCCAGCACCGGCACGGTCGGCTGGCAGACGCTCATGACGTGGCAATTGCCGTAACGCGCCTGCACGTGGCGAATGAATTCCTGCACGTAGTTGACGTAGTCATCGAGCGAAAAATCGCCTTCAGAGAGCGGCACCAGCCGGGCATTGGTCCAGTCGGTGATGTAGACCTTGTGGTCTTGGAGCATGGTTTTGACGGTATCGCGAAGCAGCGTGGCGTAATGGCCAGACAGCGGTGCGACGATCAACACGGCGGGTTGGTCCTTCAGCTTGATCAGCGTGTCGACGTCGTCGGTCAGCCGTTTGAAGCGGCGCAACTCGCAAAACGATTTCTTGATCTCGACGCGTTCTTGCAGCGCCACCTCGACGCCGCCGACGTTGATCGAGCGCAAGCCGAATTCCGGCTTTTCGTAATCTTTGCCCAGCCGATGCAGCAGGTCATAGCCGGCGGAAATTCGTTGCGACAACGGAAACTGGCCTAGGGGCGAGAGGGGATTGGCATACAGCTTGGCGGCCGATTGCGCCAGGTCGGTAAACGGTTCCATCAACGACCGCTGGCTTTCGTAAAGCTTGTAGAGCATGGGTTACCTTTTCTTATGAAAATGTTGCAGTGCAATATAACAGTATTGTGTCCGACGTGTGCGCCGTGGCCTGATCGATCATGATAGTGGTGAGCCGTTGACCACAGTAGATCGGAAGAGCCAGTTTGCACCTGCTGGCCGGCGTCGCCCAGTTGGGCCGGACCACACCGCGCCTGCAGCAGCCGGTCCAATGCCTGTTCCAGGTCGCCAAAACCGATTTAATTCAGCCTTGTAGGTAGCCTCAAGAGTTATGAGAAAAAATAGCTGCTAGCCCTTATAATTAATGGGCAAACAGCTATGCTTAATGAAGCAAATGACGACTAGATGACGCGGGCGATGCTGGCGCAAACGTAGTCGATGTTCTTGCTGTTGAGCGCGGCCACGCACATGCGCCCGGTGTCGGTACCGTAGACGCCGAACTCATTGCGCAGGCGCACCATCTGGTCTTTGGACAGGCCCGAGTAGCTGAACATGCCGATCTGGCGCGTGATAAAGCTCATGTCCTGCTTGACGCCGGCGGCCTTGAGGCCGTCAACGAGCTTCTTGCGCATGGCCTTGATGCGCACGCGCATTTCACCCAATTCTTTTTCCCACAGGGCGCGCAGCTCGGCGTTGCCCAACACGCCGGCGACGATGGCGCCGCCGTGTGTCGGCGGGTTGCTGTAGTTGGTGCGGATGACGATCTTGAGCTGGCTGAGCACGCGTGCCGCGTCGTCTTTGGTGGCGCAGACCACGCTGAGTGCGCCAACGCGCTCGCCGTACAGGCTGAAGCTCTTGCTGAACGAGGTGGCAACAAAGAAGTCCATGCCGGCGGCGACAAACTTGCCGATGACCGCGCCGTCTTCGGTGATGCCGTGGCCGAAACCTTGGTAAGCCATGTCGAGAAACGGCACCAGGCCCTTTGCTTTAACGGCGGCAATCACTTCGTCCCACTGCGCGGCGGTGATGTCGTAGCCGGTCGGGTTGTGGCAGCAGGCGTGCAGCACGACGACGGTGCCAGCCGGCGCGGCGTTCAGGTCGGCCAGCATGCCGGCAAAGTTGAGGTCACGCGTTTGCGCGTCGTAGTAACGGTAGCTCTCCACCTTGAAACCGGCGCTGGTAAAGATCGCGCGGTGGTTCTCCCAGCTCGGGTCGGAGATCAGTACCCGGGCGTTGGGGTTGAGTTTTTTCAGGAAGTCGGCGCCGACTTTCAGACCGCCGGTGCCACCCAGGGCCTGGATGGTGGCGACGCGGCCGCTCTTGACCGGTTCGCTGTCAGCGCCAAACACCAGACTCTTGACAGCGGCGTCGTAGGCGGCGATGCCGTCGATGGGCAGGTAGCCGCGCGGCGTTGGCTTGTCCATCATGGTTTTTTCGAACGCCTGCACGCATTGCAGCAGCGGCAGCTTGCCGTTGTCGTCGAAGTACACGCCCACGCCCAGGTTGACCTTGTTGGGGTTGCTGTCGGCGTTGTATTGCTCATTGAGACCCAGAATCGGGTCGCGCGGGGCCATTTCGACGGCGGAGAAAAGTGACATGACGGACATCCTTGGTAGTTGAACGGTGCGCCGATTTTAATGATGCACACAGGGTTTTCCCGCAGTGCAACAAGCAAATTCTGGGCTCTGCTTACGTCAGATCAGGGTCGCCTGCTCGGGCCCACCGCCGCGCCGCTAGCCAGGGCGAGCCCGGTGAACGGCGGTTACTTGGCCAGCAAGGCGTTGACGGCCTGCAGGTCGTCTGGTTGCAGCGTGCCGCTGGCCTGGCGCAGCCGCAGGCCGCCGACCAGGACGTCGTAGCGTGCCTTGGCCAGCTTGGCCTTGGTGTCAAACAACTGGCTCTGCGCGTTGAGCACGTCGATGTTGATGCGCACGCCCACCTGGTAGCCCAGCTTGTTGGCGTCGACAGCGCTCTGGCTTGACGCCTGCGCTGCCTCCAGGGCCGTGACCTGACCAAGCCCCGACTGGACGCCAAAAAACGCCGCGCGCGTGGCTTGCGCGACGCCGCGCTTGGCGTTTTCCAGGTCAGCCCGGGACTTCTCTTCGAGGGCAACGGTTTCCTTGACGCGGTTCTGAATCGCGTAACCGGCAAACAGCGGCCAGTTCAAGCTCAGGCCGACCGACGCGACGTTGGTGCGGTAGTCGATCGACGTGCTGCTGGAGCCATTGTTTTGCGTGACGTTGTAGCTGCCAATCAGGTCCAGCGTCGGCCGGTTGCCGGCCTGCGCTTTTTGCGTTTCGAGCTGCGCCACCGCCAGCCCCAGTTGGGCTTGGCGCACGCTGGGATGCTGCGCTTGCGATTGCCCGACCCAGGCGTTGACGTCGTCGGGGGCGACCGCCGGCAGGGTAACGGGCGCGGCGAGCGGGCGCGGTTGCACCGCGCTCTGGCCGGTCAACTGCTCCAGGGCCAGGCGTTTCACGCGCAGGTCGTTGTCGGCGGCAATTTCTTGCGCCTGCACCAAGTCAAAGCGCGCCTGCGCCTCACGGGTGTCGGTGATGGTGGCGGTGCCCACTTCGAAGTTGCGCTTGGCGGCGGCCAACTGCTCGGCGACGGCGGTCTTTTGCGCCTTGACAAAGTCCAGGCTGTCCTGCGCCGCCAGCACGTCAAAGTACGCTTGGCTGACGCGCACGATCAGGTCCTGGTCGGCGGCCTGCAACTGCGCCTGCGCCAGTTCGGCCTGGCGTTTGCCTTGTTCTGCGCCGGCGACGTTGGCTGGCCGGTACAACGGTTGCGAAGCGCTCAAGGTGGCGCTTTGGTTGCCATAGCTCTTCTCAAAAGCGGCTTGATCGCTGGCGATGTTGACTCGGGTCGCCCCAAGGGCCAGATTGGCGCTGGGCAACAAGCCGGCACGCGCTTGCTCGCCCTTGGCCAGGGAGGCGTCAAACTGCGCCTTGGCCGATTGATAGCCCGCGTCAAATGCCTTGGCCGCCTGGTACAGGTCGGCCAGGCTTTGCGCCTGCACCGGCAGTGTCAGGGCGAACGTGAGGGCCAGCGGCAAGGGGAGTCGGCGCAAAGAGGTCATGGCAAGGGTCGGCAGTATTTGAAAGTCGGTTGATCGCAGAAGAAGTCAATGGCGTGGCGCGGTTCGGTCGAGCTCAGCGGCTTGGCGCACGCCAGCAGGCCAGTGCGGCACGGGTGATGGGCGGATTTGCGTGACCATGCCTTAAAACTTGAACGACGGGGTTGGCGCAAAATTTTGCAGGCGCGGCGCGGTGCTGTCCCACTTCTCGGTGGTCTTGAAGTGCGTCTCGCTGGTGCGCTCGATCAGCGTCGCACGCATGATCGGCTCTTCGCCGACGATGGCCAACAGTCGGCCACCCACTTTCAATTGACTCAGCAGCGCTTGCGGTACCACGGCCACTGAACCGCCGAGCAGGATGGCGTCAAACGGCGCTTCTGCGGCGGCGCCGGCGGCACCGTCGGCGACCCGCACTTCGGCGTTGCTGATGTTGGCTTTTTGCAGGTTGGCGCGCGCCAGCGCGGCGACCTCGGGGTTGATTTCCAGCGACAGCACGCGTTGTGCCTGGCTGGCCAGCAACGCGGTGGTGTAGCCGCTACCGCTGCCGATTTCCAGCACCTTGTCATTGGCGTCGATTTCCAAGTCTTGCACCAGCCGGGCTTGCAGGCGCGGCGCCAGCATCGACTGACCGGCGGGCAGCGGCACTTCCAGGTCGGCAAAGGCCAAGGCTTTGCTGGCCAGCGGTACAAAGTCTTCGCGCTTGACGCGCGCGAGCAAATCCAGCACCGCGGCGTCGTCGACGTTCCAGGGGCGGATTTGCTGCTGGATCATGTTGAAGCGGGCTTGTTCGACGTTTTGCAAGAACATTCATGTACTCCTGGGGGTATGTTAACGGACTTTATTGATTTTAGCTTTGCACTGGGCAAAAACCCTGCTATGGCGCTGACGGGGCGGCCTTGGCGCGCCCGTATTTGCGCAAGGCTTGCGCCAGATCATCCAGATAGCAGTAGACCACCGGCACCACCACCAGCGTCAGCAACGACGAGGTGATGACGCCGCCGATTACGGCCTGGCCCATTGGCGCGCGCATCTCCGAGCCTTCGGACAAGGCAAACGCCAGCGGCACCATGCCGAAGATCATCGCCAACGTGGTCATCAGGATCGGTCGCAGCCGCACGCGCGCGGCCAGCAACAGCGCGTCGTTGCGCGTCAGGCCAGGCACGGTGTTACCTTGCTCGTCGTGGCCCGGGGCGCGCGCACGGATCGTGAAGTCGACCAGCAAAATGGCGTTCTTGGTGACCAGGCCCATCAGCATGACGATGCCGATGACCGAGAAGATTGACAACGTCGAGTTGAACATCAGCAGCGCCAGCACGACGCCGATCAGCGTCAGCGGCAGCGCTGTCATCAGCGCCAGCGGCTGCAGGAAGCTTTTGAACTGGCTGGCCAGAATCATGTAGATGAAGATCACCGCCATGGCCAGCGCCGACACGGCGTAGCCAAACGACTCGGCCATGTCCTTGACCGAGCCGCTGAACTTGTAGCTGTAGCCCGGCGGCAGCGCGATGCGGTCCATCGCCGTGCGGATGTCGTTGGAGACCTCGCCGGCCGAGCGCGCCGAGACGTTGGCGGTGATGGCGACCTCGCGCGTCAGGTCGCGCCGGTTGATCTGGTTGGCGCTGCTGGCCTCGACGACGTCGGCGACCTGGTTCAAGCGCACGACGCGCGCGCTGCCGTCGGCGTTGTTGCCCAGGGCAAACGGCAGGTGCCCGAGGTCTTCGCTCTGGTTGCGCGCCTGCGGCGCCAGACGCACGTTGACGTCGTAGGTCTGGTCGTCGGCGGCACGCCAGTTGCCCACCGTGACGCCAGCCACCAGCGTGCGCAAGGTGTTGCCGATCTGCGCCACACTCAAGCCCAGGTCGGAGGCCACGTCACGGCGCACGCGCACGTCCAGCGTCGGCTTGTCGGGCTTGAGCGTTGAGTCGACGTCGACCAGACCGGCGATGCCGTGAATTTTCTGCAACGCCAGCGCATTCAGCCGCGTCAGCTCGCCCAGGTCTGGGCCCTGGAGCGAGAACGTGATTTGCTTTTGTCCGCCGACCGGGTCAAGCAGGCCGACGTGCGTCACGGTGATGCCAGGTACCTGACGCAGGCGCTGGCGCAGGATCACCGACATGTCGTCGACGCTGCGCTGGCGCAGGTGCCGGTCGACCAGCCGGATGTAGACGCTGGCGTAGATCTTGCCCTGGGCGTTGCCGGTGTTGATCGTCCAGGTCACCAACAGTGATCGTGGAAAACTGCGCAGGATCGCTTCGACCGCTTTGGCGCGCGCCTCGGTGACCTCCAGCGACGAGCCCACGGGTGTGTTGAAGGTGACGTTGGTTTCAGAAAAATCTGATTTCGGCACGAACTCGGTGCCCAGCAGCGGCACCATGAAAACACTGCCGACAAAGATCGCCAGCGCCAGCGCCAGCGTCGTCAGCTTGTGCGCCAGCGCCCAGCGCAGAATTCTCTGGTACAGCGCGATCAAGGCTTCGGTGCCGCTATCGAACACGCCGGTGACGCGGCCGATGGTCTTGTCGTACCAGCCCAGCGGCGCGCGGTGCTGGCTGTGCGCGGCAATGCTCGGGTCGTGCCAAAGGCTCGACAGCATCGGGTCGAGTGTGAAACTGACGAACATCGACACCAGCACCGCGGCGACGATGGTCAGGCCAAATTCATGAAAAAACTTTCCGATGATGCCGCCCATGAAACCGATCGCAGCGCGGCCACCGCAACGATCGACAGCGTGGTGGCAAATACCGCCAGGCCAATCTCGCGCGTGCCGTCCAGCGCCGCGTCGTAGGCGCCTTTGCCCATCTGCACGTGACGGACGATGTTTTCCCGCACGACGATGGCGTCGTCAATCAGCAGGCCCACACACAGGCTCAGCGCCATCATGGTGATCATGTTGACGGTAAAGCCGAGCAGGTTCATAAAGAAAAACGTGCTGATCAGGGCGATCGGCAGGGTCAGCCCGGTAATCACCGTCGAGCGCCAGGAGTTGAGAAACAGGAAGACGATCAGCACCGTCAGCAAAGCGCCCTCAATCAGCGTCTGGCGCACGTTGCTGACGGCCACGCGAATCTGCCGGGAGCCGTCGGTGACGGCTTGCAGTTTGAGCCCCGGCGGCAACTGCGTCTGCATTTCGGCGAGCAAGCGGTTGAGGCTGTCGACGACGCCGATGGTGTTTTCGTCCTGCGCCTTCTGCACGCTCAACAGCAGCGTGCGCTGGCCGTTGTACAGCGCCAGGCTGTCGACTTCTTGCGCGCCGTCGCTGACGCGGGCGACCTGCTCGACGCGAATCGGCGCGCCGCCCTTGCGCGCCACGATGATGCGGCCAAAGTCTTCCGGGCGCTGCACGCGCGCGGCGATCTGGATTACCCGGTCTTGCTCGGCCGAGCGGATGCTGCCGGCGGGGTAGTCCTG
Organism: Comamonadaceae bacterium; assembly: GCA_037447395.1. Classification (GTDB taxonomy): domain Bacteria; phylum Pseudomonadota; class Gammaproteobacteria; order Burkholderiales; family Burkholderiaceae_C; genus Rhodoferax. Next base: position 35,501 of record JBBIGT010000002.1, read on the forward strand.
GTTTTCGTTGCGCACGGCGGTGACCACCTGCTCTGGGCTCAAGCCATAGGCCTCCAGCGCCTGCGGGTCAAGGTAGATGTTGATCTCGCGTTGACTGGCGCCGACCAGCGCTACCGAGCCGACGCCGCGGACGTTTTCCAACCGCTTCTTGAACACCTGCTCGGCCCAGTTGGTCAACGCCACGGGGTTCATGGCCGGCGCGCCGGGGCGGCTGTCGGGCAACACGGCGACTGACCAGATGGATCGGCTGCTCGGGTCAAAGCGCAGCACGCGCGGCTCTTTGACCTCGCTGCGCAACAGCGGGCGAATGGCGGCGACCTTCTCGCGCACGTCTTCGGCGGCCTTGCGACCGTCCATGTGCAGGGCAAATTCAATGATGACGACCGACTGGCTCTCGTACGAGCGCGACGTCAACGCGTTGATGCCGGCGATCGAATTGACGCCTTCCTCGATCTTCTTGGTGACTTCACTCTCGACGATCTCGGGCGACGCGCCGGGGTAGTCGGTGCTGATGACCACCACCGGAAAGTCGACGTTGGGAAACTGGTCGACCTGCAGGCGTTGCACCGAGAACAAACCCAGCACCACCAGCGCCAGCATCATCATGGTGGCAAAGACCGGGTTGCTCAGACTGACACGGGTGAACCACATCGCTGCGCCCTCACGGGTTGGTGCTCAACACCACCGGCGTGCCCGGTCGCAGCACGCCGACCGACCCGGCCAGCACTGTCGCTGCGGGCGCCACGCCTTGCAGCGTCACCCAGGTCTGCCCATCAACCGTGCTGCGGCTGCCGAGTTGCACCGCGGCGTGCTGCACCTGGCCATTGGCGAGCACCTGCACGTACGCTTGCGGTTGGTCGGTGCGCACGGCGGTCAGCGGCAGTGCCAGGGCGCGCACCGCGCCCACGTCGAGCAGGCCTTGCACGAACTGGCCTTGGCGCAGGCCCGGCGTCGGCGCCACCGTCAGATAGACCAGCACAGCGCGGCTGCCTGGTGCGGTGCTGGGGTTGATGCGTGCGACGCGCGCCGCGACGGTTTGCGTGCTGCCTTCAACTTGCAGTTGTGCGCGCTGGCCAACACGCACTTGCAGCGCATCGGCGGCGCTAAGCGCGGCACTTAACTCGAGCGCGCGCAGGTCGACGATTTCGACGATGTGCGCGTCAACGCCGACGCGCTCGCCAGGTTGCGCCAGCCGCTGGGCGATCTGACCGGTAATCGGCGCGCGCAGCAGCGTGTCGCCGGCGCTTTTGGCGGCCACGTCGACGGCCGCTTGCGCCGCCGCCAGATTGGCCTGCGCGGCGGCCAGGTTGGCTTGCGAGGTGGCCAACGCCGTGGCCGAAATAAAGCCTTGGGCGACCAAGCCCTGGTTGTTGTCGTGGTTGCGCTGGGCAATGTCCTGTTGCGCTTTGGCCGCTTGCGCCTGGTTGCGCGCCTGGCGCAGGCGTGCGTCGAATTCGCTGGGGTCGATGCGACCCAGCAGCTGCCCGGCTTGCACCGCGTCGCCTTCGCGCACGCGCAAATCCAGAAGTTCACCCGCCACCCGGGCTTTGACCAACGCTGTTTGCCGCGCCTGCAACGCGCCCGACAAGGCCAGGGTCAACGGCAATTCACGCTCCTGCGCCTGCTGCAGGTCGCCCGCTTGCAAGGTGATCGACACGGTCGTCTGTTGCGCCGCCTGTTGCGCCTGCACGGCGCTTTGTCGGGCCTTGCGCGCCACCAGTGTGCGCAGACCGCCAGCCACCAGCAGCGCCACCAGCAGCGCCAGCAGCAGCCATTTCGTTCGCCGTTTCATTGTGCAGGGTGCTCCCAAAAATAGAATGCATTAACGTTTGCTGAGGCCGTGTAGCAGCATTTCGAGCTGTGTTTCCAAATAGGCGTTGGGGTCAATTTGCGCCAGTTGACCGCAGCACGGCCCGAACGAATGCTTCCACAGCGCCAAAAACAGCAGCGGCGCCAGTAGCAGATAGACGCCGTGTTGGGGATCAACCGGGCGGAATTCACCGCGTGCCACGCCACGCTGCAAGATGCGCGATAGCAAGGCGTTGCCTGGCTCGATGACTTCCAGGCGATAGAACGCCGCCAGCTCGGGGAAGTTGCCGGCCTCGCTCATCATCAGTTTGGGGATGCCCGAGGCTTTCGTCGAGCCGATGTTTTCCCACCAGCTCAACAGCGCGTAGCGCAGCATGTCGGCGGAGCTGCCGTCAAAGTGGTCGATTTCGTCGTTCCAGCGACTCAAGTGCTCCGACAAATGCGCCCGCACGACCGCCTTGAACAAGTCCTCTTTGCTGGCGAAGTACAAGAACAGCGTGCCCTTGGAGACGCCAGCGCGCTGCGCCACTTCCTCGACGCGGGTGGCGCTGTAGCCCTTGTCGACAAACAAGTCCAGCGCTGCGGCGATCAACTCGCCGGGGCGCGCGTCCTTGCGGCGTGTGCGGCGGCCAGTTGTTGCGGCGGGGGGCGGCGCCGATGGCGTGACCAGTGACATGTGCGGTGTACGGAAATTAATGACTCATTGGTTAGTAATGTACCAAAACGCGCTTACTGATCTTCCGCCGCCTCGACCAGAAAACGCACGCGGCGCTCGCCGCGCCAGCTGTCGGCGTCGAGCCGGTAGGCCAGTTTGACGCGCGCCGGTAGCGGCTCGGTGTGGCCAAACCAGATGCCGTCGACCGGCTCGCCGCGGTGCTTGAGCTTGAGCTGCAGGTGTTTTTCGCCAACCAGCCGTTGCGAGACCACCTCCAACTCCTCGCTGAAAGTCGGCGCGGCAAAACCCTGGCCCCAGACCTCGCGGTGCAGCGTATCGACCAACTCGACGCGGCGGTACTCGGGCGCCAGGGCGCCGTCGGTGGCCAGGCGCCGCGTCAGTGTGGCGGCGTCGAGCCACTCGTGCGCGACTTGCGCCAGCGCCTGTTTGAAGACGGCAAAGTGCTCCTCGGCGATGGTGCAGCCGGCGGCCATGGCGTGGCCGCCAAAACGCAGCAGCACGCCGGGGTGGCGTTTGGCAACGAGGTCGAGCGCGTCGCGCAGGTGAAAGCCGGCGATCGAGCGCCCGGAGCCCTTGAGCTCGTGGTCGTGGCCGGCGGCGCCGCTTTTGGCGAAGACGAACACCGGGCGGTGTAACTTGTCTTTGATGCGCGAGGCGACGATACCGACCACGCCTTCGTGAAAGTCAGGGTCAAAGACGCAAATCGCCGCCGGCGGGTTGGCCGCGTCGGCGCACAGCGCCTCGGCCACGGCCAGCGCCTGCGTGCGCATGGCCCCCTCGATGTCGCGGCGCTCGCGGTTGATGTTGTCCAGCGCTTTGGCCAGCTCCAGCGCCCGGTTGGCGTCGTCGGTACACAGGCATTCAATGCCCAGTGTCATGTCGCTCAAACGGCCGGCGGCGTTGATGCGTGGGCCCAGGGCAAAGCCAAAGTCGAACGTGGTGGCGGCGCTGATGTCGCGTCCTGCTGCTACAAAAAGAGCAGCTAATCCAGCAGGTAGGGTATGGGCCCGAATGCGTTTCAGACCTTGCGCCACGAGGCGGCGGTTGTTGTCGTCGAGCTGGACGACGTCGGCCACCGTGCCCAGAGCGACCAGGGGCAGCAGGGTGTCGAGCTTGGGTTGGCGGGCCGCGTCGAAGCGGCCGCGCGCACGCAGTTCGGCGCGCAGCGCCAGCAGCACGTAGAACATGACGCCGACACCGGCGATCGCCTTGCTGGCAAACGTGCAGCCGGGCTGGTTGGGGTTGACGAT
>JBBIGT010000003.1:0-37565 GCA_037447395.1 Comamonadaceae bacterium
TGCGTTCAGCCGTTCGCCTGGGCACCTTAACCCCCGTCTTTAAGGACTGCCATGTTCCATCGCAACATTCTCATCGAGCAAACCGACCCCGAGCTGTTTGCCGCCATCCAGGCCGAAAACCAGCGCCAGCAAGATCACATCGAGCTGATTGCCAGCGAAAACTATGCCTCGCCCGCCGTCATGGCCGCGCAAGGGACGCAATTGACCAACAAATACGCCGAGGGCTACCCCGGCAAACGCTACTACGGCGGCTGCGAATTTGTCGACGTGGCAGAGCAGCTCGCCATCGACCGCGTCAAGCAGATTTTTGGCGCCGAGGCGGCCAACGTGCAGCCGCACTGCGGTGCCAGCGCCAACGAAGCGGTATTTCTGGCGTTCTTAAAGCCGGGCGACACCATCATGGGCATGAGTCTGGCCGAAGGCGGCCACCTGACCCACGGCATGGCGCTGAACATGAGCGGCAAGTGGTTCAACGTCGTGAGCTATGGACTGGACGCCAATGAGGCCATCGACTACGACGCGATGGAACGCAAGGCGCATGAACACAAACCAAAACTGATCATCGCCGGTGCCAGTGCTTACTCTTTAGCTATTGATTTTGAACGCTTTGCGAAGGTGGCAAAAGACGTTGGCGCGATTTTCATGGTGGACATGGCGCATTACGCCGGTCTGGTTGCCGCTGGTGTCTACCCCAACCCGGTACCGCACGCCGACATCGTCACCAGCACCACGCACAAGAGCCTGCGCGGTCCGCGCGGCGGCATCATCCTGATGAAAGCGCAGCACGAAAAAGCCATCAACAGCGCCATCTTCCCCGGTTTGCAGGGCGGCCCGTTGATGCACGTGATTGCGGCCAAGGCCGTGGCTTTCAAGGAAGCGCTGCAACCCGAATTCAAGGTCTACCAGCAACAAGTGGTAACCAACGCCCGCATCGTCGCCGAGACGCTCGCCGCGCGCGGCTTGCGCATCGTCAGCGGTCGCACCGAATCGCATGTGATGCTGGTCGACCTGCGCTCCAAGCACATTACCGGCAAGGAAGCCGAAGCCGTGCTGGGTGCGGCCCACATGACGATCAACAAGAACGCGATCCCCAACGACCCCGAAAAACCGATGGTCACCAGCGGCGTGCGGGTCGGTACCCCGGCCATGACGACCCGTGGCTTCAAGGACGAAGAAGCGCGCCTGACCGCCAACCTGATCGCCGACGTGCTCGACAACCCGCGTGACGAAGCCAACCTTGCTGCTGTGCGCGCCAAGGTGCACGCGCTGACCACGCGCTTTCCGGTTTACGGTTAGCCATGAAATGCCCCTTCTGCAGCCACCCCGACACCCAGGTCGTCGAGACGCGTGAGTCTGAAGACGGGGCGTTCATTCGCCGGCGCCGGCGCTGCGCGTCGTGCGACAAGCGCTTTACCACGTATGAGCGACCCGAGGTCAACTTCCCCGCCGTTGTCAAGAAAGACGGCCGGCGCATCGACTACGAGCGCGACAAACTGCGGGCATCGATGAACCTGGCGCTACGCAAGCGCCCGGTCAGCACCGAGCAGATCGACGCAGCCATCGAGCGCATCGAAGAAAAACTGCTCAGCCTGGGCCTGCGCGAGGTGCTGTCCACGCGCATCGGTGAGCTGGTCATGCGCGAGCTGAAAAAGCTCGACAAAGTGGCCTACGTCCGCTTTGCCAGCGTCTACCGCAGCTTTGAAGACGTCGACGACTTCAGAACGCTGGTCGACGAGGTGCGGCGGTAAACCGACACTTTTTCACCGTTCTCTTACCGCTGATCCGATTGAAGTTACCGTTTGTCTGCTTCAAATTGACTAGCTGGTGAAGCCCCGCGAGACTCGCACCCATGAAGCTGATTCGCGGATTCACCCTCGTCGAACTCATGGTCGTCATCGCTGTTGCAGCAGTTTTGATGACTTTGGTCGCACCCTCATTCAAGCACACGATCGACTCCAACAACATTTCCAACGCTGTTAACACTTTCTTGGCCGACATGCGCTTTTCACGTAGTGAGTCGATCAGACGAGGCGGCAGTGTCGTCATGTGCAGAAGCGATGCGCCTGAGGCGGCAAACCCTTCGTGCGGGACTGGCGACGGGATCGACTTCGATGGTGATAGCGCTGGTGATGGTTGGATCAGCGGATGGATCATTTTTCACGACCTCAATAGTGACGGCAGCAAGGATGTGGGCGAACCCATCCTGCGTGTACAAGCTCCGATCCGATCCATCGACTCGATCATGAAATCGGGCTCAACCAGCACCATTTACAGATTTACGGGTACGGGTCGCTTGCGAAGCATCTCCGCTGGCGTTTCAACCCTGACTTTTGGCGGAGCCAAGTATTCAAGTGACCTGCAACGAGTTGTCTGCGTTAGCGTAGGCGGCCGGGCACGCGTCGCGGGAAACGGCAGTACATCATGTTCCACAGACTATTGATCCCCAACAATTCGCGCCGTCAGTCTGGCTCATCGCTGATTGAAGTGCTGGTTGCAATCCTTCTCTTGTCTTTCGGTTTGCTGTCGCTGGGTGCAATGTTGTCGTTTGCCGTCCAGGCTCCAAAGCTAGCCGGACATCGTGCGGTCGCTGCAAACCTGGCGGCGGCTCATGTCGAGCGCATTCGTGCAAACCCAAGCGGCTTTACAACGAACGCTTACCAGCCACATCTCAGCTATGACGGGACGAACAACGACATTCGATTCGATCCATCGAAATACTGCGACTACCCAAACTGTGACGCAACATCTTTGGCGACGATGGACATGTTTGTAGCAGAGCGTGCGGCCCGCCAGGAACTGCCCGCCGGCGGCATGATCATGAAATGTGAAGGCGGCGCCTGCACAGCCCAATCGTACGGAAACTTGTGGATTGTCTGGCAAGAGCCGGCATCGTTTGCCGTCAATCCGTTTGCGGACTCTGATAACTGTCCGACGGAAGTCACTGGGACCTATACAAACCCGCAGCCTCGTTGCCTTTACGTAAGGTTTGCGATATGACACGTCATCCTCACTCGTCAAGTCAACTTCGCATGAGGGGTTTTTCCCTTGTGGAGTTAATGATTTCGCTCACCATTGGGCTGATCATCGCGATTGCCGCCATATCAGCCTACATGGGCGCGTCAAACGCAAGCAAGATGACCGACGCGCAAAGTCGTATGAACGAGGACGCGCAGGCAGCGCTGACTATTTTGGCGCAGCATATAAGAATGGCAGGCAACAATCCGGGGCAAGCCAACCGAGTCGTCGACGCCAATCCCACGCTCGCCAGCACGCACAACCCGGTCTACGTCCCAGCGCCGACCTATGCGGGCTACACCAACACATTCAATTTGACAGATTTTGCCATTCGCGGATGTGATGGAAAGTTCACAAACATCGCTACAGCAGGCAATTTAGACGCACTATCCTGCCCAGGCGGCACTTCTACCTTACCGGACTCCATCGCTGTCAGCTACGAAGCGGATAAGTACAACACCGTACCCACAACCGCCGGACTCGCCACAGATTGCCTTGGCAATGCACTAGCAACGCAAACGGCGACCATCGCCACAACAGCGGCAGGGACTTCAACCACCGCTCTTACGGCAATCAACTTCAGTGCGGCTGACAACCGTTTCTATATCGGCACGTCGACGGCCATCGTGTCGCCCAGCCTGTACTGCAAGGGCAACGGTGGGCTGGGCAATGCACAACCCCTTGTTGAAAACATTGAGAATCTGCAATTTCAGTACGGCACGGTCAGCACGGCAACCACGTCGACGACCGCACCTGTGGCGGGCTACCTGAGCGCTGACGATGTCGTGACGAATGTCTACCTGGCGGCCCTGGCGAACGACGCGCAACGCTGGGCCAAGGTGGTCACCGTGCGGGTTTGTGTGGTCGTCCGCAGCGAGTTTCCGGTAGTGAGCGACGCCGCATCCGCTAAATATCGCGATTGCGATGGTACATTGGTTAACGCACCCGACTTGCGACTCAGGCGTGCCTATTTCACCACTGTGGCGTTGAGAAATAGGCGATCGTAATTTTTTGGAGCAGATTCCTGCAATGACCTCGCCAACGACGTCCAATCCGTGTTCGAACGTCGCATCATTTGATGCCACGCTCCGCTACGCCGCCCATAAGCAGGGGGGAGTGGTACTCATCATCTCAATGATTCTTCTGGTCATCATTTCGTTACTTGCTGTGACCAGCTTACGCAATGCAGGCTCTGCCGAAAGCGTCGCAGGAAACATTCGGACGACCGAAATGGCCCGCCAATCTGCTGAGATAGCGTTGCGGCACTGCGAACAATCGGTCAACGAGCTCATTGCGGTCGCTAACGGCGCAGCACCAAAGTACACAACGACCTTTGCGCTGAGTGACATCTTGGCGTTTACTACACCTCCGGCATGGAGTGCCCGAAATACCACGACAAACGCATTGACCAACTGGGATGTCACCCCAACGACGGCCTACATCTTGCCGATAGCCATGGTCAACGATATCGCCTTGGGTGTCAGTTACAAGAGGCCGCCTGAATGTATGGTCGAAGAGCTTCCAGTTCTGCTGCCCAGTGCGACGGCACCCACTGTGTCGACTTCATTTCTTATTACCGCCCGTGGATTTGGCCCCGAAGTTGCCGCCGCCGACGCAAGTCGCAGCCGTCCGATGGGCACCGAGGTATGGATGCAGTCAACCATCCAGATTGATTAGGAGGACATCGCGTGGAACATCACCATTCAATAAAGTGTTCTGGCAATACAACATTGCAAACATTCATCGCCTCGAGTCTGCCCCTCACCTGCCGTTTCAGGCGCTCAACCATCGCTGTTTGCGTTGGCGTCTTGATGGGCGGCCACTCCCCGAGTCCAGCCTACGCGGCATCGACTGATATTGCAAACGTGCCCATGGCCGTGACCAATATGGTGAATCCCAACGTGTTGGTCGTCTATGACAATTCCCAATCCATGGATGCCTACATGAATGGCACGCTGGTGTCCGGAAACGATCCGATGACGCGCGGCAACATCGGTCGTCAAGTGTTGCGAAATGCCATCGGCACCTACCGCAATGCATTCAACTGGGGACTGATGAGCTACGGCATGACCGGCGCCCCCGGTCTCTATAACACCTACGCATACTACTTGGGCTCTAACGCCGGTATGGTGTTTACCGATGACTGCGTGGGCTATGTCGCTGGCAATCCGCCAACCGTAGGCGTTTCAGCGTCAAACGGTGGTAGAAATTGCATTGCCAACCCACAGCCATTCGCACCCGGAGGTGGTTTCGTCACTTACGACCGAGCTGGCGACGACGCAGACATTTTGGATGTCTTGTACACCTCTGGCGTCTATGCTGGCATGTGGGGAATTACGGCCGGCGCTGGTACCAATTACGATATCTATTTAAAGCATAAAGTCGCCTCAGGCAATTCTTGGGTGTCCGGCGCGTTTACCGGGCCGCAAGGCACGTGGGGGTTTACTCCGACTGATGCCGGTTTTCTGTCAAGCAACCCGCCCATCACACGTCAAGTGTACGTACCGAGAGGTTGGGGTTACAACGGAAACATCACCGGGTTCGGTTTTCTAGACGAGGTGGTTGCGCCGGACTCAGTAGCGCACTTCGCATCATTGACAGCCAAACTGGCAAACGAAACCAATGGTGCCACGACCGAACTGAAGAACGGTGCCGTTTTTACGCCGCTTCGGGGTACGTTGCAGACCGCCAAAAGCTATTTTGCAGACACCCTTGCTGGCAAAGCCACGCCCGTCCAGTATTCATGCCAACAGAATTTCGTCATGTTGGTCACGGATGGATTGCCGACTGGCCGGACCGATGGGAATCTGTATTCGGCGGCAGACCGGGCCACAACCTGTAGCTGGAGTACGGTCACCAACTCATGCACCACAGGCGCTTTCGGTACTGCTGCGAAGGACGCAATCAATGCAGTGACCGCGCTGCGTACAACCAGTGTTCCCGGCCATACGTCGAGCAATCTGGACGGCTCTCAGACGGCACCGGCAACACCCTCTGGTAAGTATGACATTCAAACGTATGTTGTCGCGCTAGGTGACACAGTCGCCAATGCCAACGCGCTATCGGTCATGAATTCAATGGCCTACAACGGTGGCACGCTGGAGGCTATTCCTGCCAACAATGCCAGTTCCTTTGCCAATGCCATCCAGAAAATCTCCGACGACATCACAGCCAAGGTCGGCTCCGCGGCCGCCGTTGCCGTCGCCAATGCGCACGTCTCCTCATCAGACAACGATTCATTTGCTTCCAGTTACAACTCTGGCACGTGGACTGGCGATCTGGATTCCAACGCGATCAATCCTGCAACGGGGATACCTTCAACGGTGTCATCGTGGACGTTAGGGTCGGCTAGCGCGCAACTCGACGCGCGTTCGCCTGCGAGCCGCTACATTGCCACTTCAACAGAATCACCTGGCGCATGCACCCCCAATTGCGGTGTCCAGTTTCAGCCGACCTCAGCCGCCACGGCGACCAAGCTGAGTGCAACACAAGAGTTATTGCTCAATACCCCTGGCTACACTGACGGTGCCGCCGTGCTGGCCTACCTGCGCGGTGATCGCTCCGGCGAACCTGTAATTTATCGTAGCCGTGCGCACCTACTGGGTGACATGGTCAACGGGGAACCCGTTGTTGTGGCCGCACCAGACAAGTCCTACTCGGACGCAGGTTACAGTACGTTCAAGACCACTCACACGGGTCGGACTCGCGTCGTATTCCAAGGCGCCAATGACGGCATGTTGCATGCATTTGTGGCATCCAACGGTACGGAATCGTGGGCCTATGTACCAAACTTGGTGCTATCGAGTCTGAACAATTTAAGCAGAAAAGTTGGGTTCACACACAGGTACTATGTCGATGGGACGCCCGAAGTGGCCGACGTCGACTTCGGTAGTGGCAATTGGCACACCGTCTTAGTCGGTGGACTGGGTAAAGGTGGACGCGGCTACTATGCGCTGGACGTCACATCACCCACCGCCGCAAGTGAAGTCGACGTCAAAAACAAAGTTTTGTGGGAATTCCCCAACAGCATTGTCAATGCCGCTGTTCGGGTCACTGCGGCGCTCAATATGGGTTATTCGTTTGGCAAGCCGGTTTTGGTAAAGACCACAGCGAGTGGCTGGGTTGCCCTGGTTACTTCTGGCTACAACAATGGCACGAACGCAGGCGACAGCGGTGGCGATGGCGTTGGCCATCTCTACGTCATCAATCCACAGACCGGGGACCTGATCAAGGACATTCCTACAACCGGCTGTCACGCAACACCGACGACAGACCCTTGTGGTCTAGCGCAAATCAGTGCATCAATCACGAGTGCTCACACGGTTGATTACGTCTACGGCGGGGATCTGAAAGGGAATTTATGGCGTTTTGACTTTACAGGTGCAAGCGTTGCATCGTGGAATGTCAGCAAGTTCACCACATTGGTTGACAGCGGTGGAGTGGCACAGCCAATTTCCGCTGCACCAGCGCTATCGATTGTCTCTGGCAAAACAATGGTGCAGATCGGCACGGGGCAATACCTTGGTGATTCCGACATCACTGGCACGGTAGGCGCAAATTTCGCATCCAGTCAAACTCAGACAATCTATGGTCTGATGGATTCACTGGTCGCATTGCCACTGCCGCTTCGGTCTTATTTGCAGCAGCAAACTTTCACAACAAGTGCCGGACATCGCACAATGTCCAACAACGCTGTCGACTATTCAACGAAACACGGGTGGTACATCGACCTCTCCTTTGGTGAGCGGATCAATACTCAGTGTGGCATTGCGCTAGACAACTTGGTGTGCACATCGAATACGCCCAGTCCGACAAAGTGTCAACCAGGTGGTGATAGCTGGGAATACGTGCTCAGCAGCAAGACCGGTAGCAAGGCAAACCGAGACACCAATTCATGGTCTGGAACCTTTCTTGGATCGGTTCTTGCCAGTCGTCCGGTGATCATTACCAACTCAACCGGTCAACAGTTTTCGCTGGTTCGACTGTCGAACGCTACGACTCACACCACCACTTTGCCGCCACCACCGGCAACCGCACCGGCATTTAGACGCACATCCTGGCGACAACTGTTCCCGCGGTAAATTTGCCAATTCGTTTTAATTCTGGGAGTCATGGCATGCACTTCGTCCAAAAGCTAGCAACGCTAGTATTCACCGTGCTAACGATATCGCCACTTGCACAGGCGATTCAACTTAGCGGTTCAGTCCAAGCCGTTGGCAATGGCATCGTCGCAGGTCGCGAGGTTCAGCGTGGCGGAACCGTCGAGGCCGTTGACATGCGAAGCAAAACAATCACGGTCGACGGCGTCCAGTATTCAATGCCGGATAAATCGCAAGTCGTCCACCAATCGACGACCAACCTGAGTGGCGGCACCTCGCCGTTGCGCGTGGGCACCAAGATCCGCTTCAACACGTCGAAACACAATTACGCTAACAAGGATCAGGTGACTGACATTTGGATTGTTAGCCAACCCAAGGGGCCAATTGAAAGCAAAGCGATCAGAAACACGCCGGGCAGAAACAAACCGGGCAACCCGTGAGTGCAATCTGCCTCCACCGAATGTTTGCCGTGCGATCGCGCAGGCCAACGAATGACAACGACCTCATCGCGTCAATAGCCGGAGTGTCCACCATGCCTTTCCTCTGTTCAGGCGTTCGACGCCGTTTTTGTGGTTTCACGCTAGTCGAATTGATGATCGTGGTCGCCATCATCGCAATTTTGGCTGCCATTGCACTGCCGTCCTACAGTAGTTACATCGCGCGGGCTAGGCGGGCTGACGCCAGAACGCAACTTGTTCAAGCATCGCAATTCATGCAGCGGTATTACGCTGCCAATGACGCCTACGATCAAGATCGCGCAGGCAACAGTGTCTTGGGCGCCGGCGTAGGAATGCCAGCGAGCCTGCGGCAATCCCCTGCAGACGGGAGCGCGGTCTATCAACTGAATACTTCCGTCACCACAGCCGGAAATTACACCGCGACGGTCTCGACGACTGCCTACACGTTAACCATGGCGCCGATTGCCGGCAGTGCGGCGGCGACGGACGCTTGCGGCATGTTCACGATCACCTCAACCGGTGTGCGTGGATGCAGCGTCGGTGGTACTCCATGTTCCGCCAGTCTTCGCGACAGTTGCTGGAAGTAAATCTGATTGGGCGCTAGCCCCTGACTTGTCTCTGGGCGCGTAGAAACTATTTATCTTGTGGAATTTGATCAAGTTGCTTTGATGGGTCAGGCGATCGATCTGGCGCGCTCAGTAAATTTTCTGAGTGCACCCAATCCGCAAGTCGGCTGTGTATTGGTTGGCGACGACAACACTGTCTTGGGGCGCGGATCCACGCAAAAGGCGGGTGGTCCGCACGCAGAGATCATGGCGATCGCTGATGCACAGAACAATGGCCGTTGTATTGCCGGTGCCACTGCCTATGTGACACTTGAGCCATGCTCGCACACCGGTCGAACCGGTCCATGTTGCGACGCTCTCATTGCTGCCGGCATAAAAAAGGTAGTGGCGTCAATTGCCGATCCCAATCCCTTGGTCGCCGGTCACGGTTTCGCACGCCTGCGTGCGGCGGGTGTGGAAGTCGTGATTGGCCCAGGGTCAGCGGCATCTCGCGAACTCAACATCGGCTTCTTCAGTCGCATGATACGCAAGCGTCCATGGGTGCGTTCCAAAATTGCCGCGTCGCTGGACGGGAAAACCGCCCTCAACAATGGCGCTAGTCAATGGATTACATCACCAGAGGCTCGCTTAGATGGCCATCGTTGGCGGGCGCAATCCTGCGCACTACTGACAGGCACGGGCACCGTTTTAAGAGACGATCCTCGGCTTGACGTTCGCGATATTGAATCGACGCGGCAACCTTCGCTCATCGTCATAGACAGCCTATTGCAGACGCCGCCGAATGCTCGCATTTTTGAAGCGGCAAGAGCCGTATACATCTACACCTGCACAAAAAACGCCCAAAAGGAACGTGAGCTACTGAAGCGTGGTGCCCAGGTTTTCCACCTCCCCGCCACCAACGACCGGGTGAATTTGCACGCCGTACTGCATGACCTTGCATCCCGTGAAATCAATGAGTTACACGTCGAGGCGGGCGCTCGGCTCAATGGTGCCTTGATGAATGAGAACCTGATCGACGAATTGCTAATTTACTTGGCGCCTAAACTCATTGGCCAGGGGCACGACATGTCAACCTTCGGGCCAATCGATGACCTGCACTGCGCACCGACGCTGGATATGCGATCGGTCGATCGAGTCGGCAACGATTTGCGGATCGTGGCACGCATCGTCGGCCACGAGTTTTTCTAAATGTCCAACTGGAAGGTCGAGCCGACAGCAATGATGCTGTCGATGATGATGGTGCTTGTCCCGGCCGCTGGCGCTCAAGGTGAAGAACTACTGCAGGACACGCTGAAATCTCTTATCACCGTCACACTGACGCTGGCCGCAACTTTCAGCTTTTTCTATCGCAGTCGCAAAAATATTTCCGTTGTCAACTGGCACTGGATTCTGGCACTGCCCATCGGACTGATGGCATACGCGTTGGCCAGCATGATCTGGTCACACACCTACCTCGCAGGCGTTGAAACCGTACGCTGGTTTTTTTTTAGCACGATCCTGTTTCTTGGGCTAAATGTACTTACACAACGCAACGTCACCCATTTGGTCTGGTGCATTCATCTTGGCGCGGTTGTCGCCAGTCTTTGGGCCGCACTTCAATTCTGGTTCAACTGGCAGTACTTTGCTCAGGGACCAAATCCGGCATCAACGTTTGTCAATCGCAATTTTTTTTCCGAGTTTGTGCTGTGCACCCTGCCCTACTCATTGCTTCTGTTGACACGAGTCAAAGACAAGATCAGCGTATACCTGCTCGCTTTTTCTCTGGCGTTCAATGTCGTTGGTTTGCTGATGGCAGGTACACGCTCAGCCCTGCTGGGTTTGCTCTTGATCGCCTTATTCTTGCCGATTTTCGTCCTGTCGCTTCGCCGTCATTGGGCTTCATCAGGCTGGACACTGACGCAATGCGCTGGTTTGTCGACGCTTTTTTTTGCGACGGTGATTTTCCTCGGCAGCCTGCCAACTGGTAACCCAAAGTTAATGCACGAAACGGGCGCTGGCAATGCCCTGGATCGAGCGTTCGCGCGCGTCTCATCGATAAGCGAAGCAAAAGAGTACAAGACGGGGTCATTTTCGGTCCGCGCGCAAATGTGGTCAGCAACGATGCGCATGATCGCCGACCACCCCATGAGCGGCGTAGGTGCGGGCGCCTGGGAGGTCCATATCCCAAAGTATCAAGACAACAACACCGCACTGGAAACCGACTTCTACGCGCACAACGAACCTTTGCAGTTGTTGGCCGAATACGGTATTGGGGGATGGATTTTTCTTCTATTCATATGGAGTTACCTGATTTGGGCCGCCTACGTAACTTGGCAAAGAGCTGGGCAAAGGTCCAATCAGGAAACACCTATACGTGTTTTCTGCCTAACCAGCCTGATTGCCTTGATGTTGGTTAGCACCGCCGGATTTCCCTGGCGCCTCGCCAGTACGGGCGCGATATTCGCTTTGAGCCTGGCTGTACTCGCCGCCTCAGACTTGCGCCTCTTCGCTGGTCGCCGCCGCATGGGTGGGCAGTTTGCCGTCACTTCTGTTTGTTCGCTGGCCGTGCTATGCGCCACGGCCATTTGCACTGGCGTGACCATCTACGTGGCACAACAAGCCATCGCATGTGAGGATCGACTCGTCCGCGCCGCAAAGATTTCCTTGACGATTTCCGCGTCTGGCAACGTCAAGGATCCACGTTGGGATCCCGAAAAAAAGCAAATGCTGCAATTGCTTCAAGAGGGAATCGCGATCAACCCGCACTACCGAAAATTGACGCCAATCGCGGCTGATGCGTTAGCCAGTTGGGGTGATTGGCGTAACGCAACTTGGGTCTGGGAATCGGTGCTGCTGTCGCGGCCATATATCGTTGGGCTGCTCGCCAATATCACACGAGGTCACATTCAGGCGAAGCAGTTTGATGTTGCACAAAAGACGCTGAATCGTGCGTTGGAGATCCAGCCGAGCAATCAAGTTCTTGGGTCACTGCAAACGATGATTTGGAGCCTGACCGGACAACCAGAGCGCGCCATGCAGAGGGCAAATTCACTGCTGACTGCCAAGTACATCGATTTGGAATTGCTGCAAGTTGCCTACGCGTTGGGAACACGGCAGCGTCAACCATCGCTTGCAATTGCAGCCTTGGAGTTGGGTATCCAGACTTGGCCCAACCGCGCAGTGGACGGTTGGCTGAAGTTGGGAGATATCTATGCCTCTGAGGATGCACTGGACACAGTAAAAGCCCAGCATGCCTTTCAGACAGCAATGAATTTGGCGTTGCCGACATACAAGCAGGCGACATTGCAGAGAGTTCCGAAGACCTATCAGTTACTTTTACAGTGAGGTCAATGACTGGGCACTGTCATTTTCGATCGGCCGGTTTCAAGCGATTTCTGTTGATCAATACCTGCGAAAATGCCGCCATGTTTACAGGCATCATCACCGGCATAGGCCGCATCACCGCCGCGCAGCCGCTGGGCGACTCTGCTGTGCACGGCCAGCGGCTCACACTGCAGTGCCCGGCGCACTACCTTGACGACGTGGCGCTGGGTGACAGCATTGCCCTCAACGGCGCCTGCATGACGGTCGCCACGCTGGACATGGCACAGCAGCAGTTCAGCGTCGACATCTCGGCCGAATCGCTGGCCAAAACAACCGCGCTGGCGACGGTTGGCCACACCGTCAACCTGGAAAAAGCCCTGCGCGCCAACGACCGCCTGGGCGGGCATCTGGTGTCTGGCCATGTGGACGGCGTCGGCAGCGTGACACAGTTCGAGCAGGTGGGCGAAAGCTGGCTGCTGCAAATTCTGGCGCCGTTGTCTTTGGCCAAGTTTTTGGCGTACAAGGGTTCGATCGTCGTCAACGGCGTCAGCTTGACCGTCAACCGCGTCGACGACCGCGCCGACGGTTGCCTGATGCGCATCAATCTGATTCCGCACACGCTGCACAACACCGCGCTAGGCACGCTGGCGGCGGGCGCACAAGTCAACCTGGAGGTTGACCTGATCGCGCGCTACGTGCAACGCATGCTCGAGCCCACGGGGCTTGGCCACGGTTGTGCCGACTGAGCACTTTTTTACCCACTCCCTTTGCGTTGGCTATGACAAACAATACCCACCCCGTGGCGATTTCGCCCATTGAAGACATCGTCGCCGATATGCGCGCCAGGCGCATGGTCATCCTGGTCGACGAAGAAGACCGTGAGAACGAAGGCGACCTGATCATGGCCGCCGACCACGTCAACGCCGAGGCGGTCAATTTCATGGCCCGTTTTGGCCGCGGCCTGATCTGCCTGACGCTCACCCGTGAGCGCTGCGAGCGTTTGCAGCTGCCCCCCATGACGGCGCGCAATGGCGACAAAAAAGGTACGGCCTTCACCGTGTCGATCGAGGCCGCCGAGGGCGTCAGCACCGGCATTTCGGCGGCCGACCGGGCGCGCACGGTGCAAGCAGCGGTGGCCAAAGACGCTCGTGCCACGGACCTGGTGCAACCCGGCCACGTTTTTCCGCTGCAAGCGGTCGACGGCGGGGTGCTGATGCGCGCCGGCCATACCGAAGCCGGTTGCGACCTGGCCGCCATGGCCGGTTGCACCCCGGCCGCGATGATCTGCGAGATCATGAAAGACGACGGCACCATGGCGCGTCTGCCCGACCTGCAATTGTTTGCCGCGCACCACGGCCTGAAGATCGGCAGCATTGCCGACCTGATCGCCTACCGCAGCCGCGTTGAGTCGATGGTCGAGCAAGTCGGCACGCGGCCGCTGCAAACGGTCTACGGCGAATTCATCGCCCACGCCTTCAAGGACAAGACCACGCACGGCGTGCACCTGGCGCTGGTCAAGGGCCAGTGGCAACCGGACGAAGCCGTGCTGACGCGCGTGCACGAGCCGCTGTCGGTATTTGACGCGCTGGAAGTCGGCCGCACCATGCATTCCTGGAGCCTGGACGCCAGCCTGAAAAAAGTTGGCGAGGCCGGCAAGGGTGTGGTGGTGTTTCTCAACTGCGGCGAATCCGGCAAGCAACTGCTGGCGCAGTTTGACGGCACGGCGCACGCCAGCCACGGCCCGGCGCGCGGCCAGATGGACTTGCGCACGTACGGCGTCGGCGCGCAGATCCTGCGCGAATGCGGCGTGCACAAAATGAAGTTGCTGGGCACACCGCGACGCATGCCCAGCATGACCGGCTACGGCCTGGAGATCGTCGGCTACGTCGTCCCGTAAAAATTTTTTGACTGCCCCACCATGTTGCTCGCAGACCAAGGCGCCCTCGCCGCCACCGACCGCCGCCTCGACGGCAAAAAACTCACTATCGGCATCGTCCAGGCGCGTTTCAACGCCGGCGTCACCGACGCCCTGGCACACGCCTGTTTGGCCGAGCTGCACCAGCTTGGCGTCCCCGAAAAACACATAACGCTGGTGCAAGTGCCCGGCGCACTCGAGATTCCCGTGGCGCTGATGGCACTGGCCGAAAAACTCAAGTTCGACGCCCTGATCGCGCTGGGCTGCATCATCCGTGGCGAGACCTACCACTTTGAGCTGGTCGCCAATGAGTCCGGCACCGGCGTCAGCCGCGTCGCGCTCGACTACCAACTGCCGA
Source organism: Comamonadaceae bacterium (assembly GCA_037447395.1). Classification (GTDB taxonomy): domain Bacteria; phylum Pseudomonadota; class Gammaproteobacteria; order Burkholderiales; family Burkholderiaceae_C; genus Rhodoferax. Next base: position 14,715 of record JBBIGT010000003.1, read on the forward strand.
TCGCCAACGCCATCCTGACCACCGAAACGCTGGAACAAGCGCAGGCACGGCAAACCGACAAGGGCCGCGACGCCGCCCGCGTAGCCATTGAGATGGCCAACCTGCTGGAAGCAATCTGATGACCCCTAACACGCCCCCCACCCCAGCCCAGTCGGCGCGCCCGCCGCGCCAACCACGCAAAGGCCTGACCAGCACTGGCGCGCGCAAAGCCGCCAGCAAGAACGCTCGCGCGCGCGCGCGTGAATTCGCCTTGCAGGCGCTCTACCAGGTGCTCGTCGGCAAGAACGACGTCGTCGCCGTCGACGCGTTCACCCGTGACCTGCTCGGCTTTTCCAAGGCCGACGCGGCGCACTTTGACGCTCTGCTGCACGGCTGTGCCGAGCAGGCCGAACAGCTCGACGCCGCCATCGCGCCGAAGCTCGACCGCGCCTTGACGGAAATCTCGCCGGTGGAACACGCGGCGATGTGGATCGGCGTCTACGAACTGCAGCACTGCCCAGACATCCCCTGGCGCGTCGTCCTCAACGAGAGCATCGAGTTGGCCAAAGAATTTGGCGGCACCGACGGGCACAAATACGTCAACGCCGTGCTCAACGCGCTGGCTGTGCAGCTGCGTGGCAGCGAAGTCAAGTCCGAGCGTTGAGGTGAGAGTCACCGCGCGGGCCCGGTGCATCGAGCCTTTTTACGTGATGGAAGTCGCCAAGGCCGCGCAAGCCCTGGCACCAAAAGCCGCGGCTGCGGGCACGCCGATGATTTACCTGAACATCGGCGAGCCCGACTTCACCGCGCCACCACAGGTGCAAGCCGCCGCGGTACGGGCCATCCAGAGCGGCCAGTCGCATTACACGCAAGCCACGGGTCTGCCCGAGCTACGCGCCTGCATCAGCCGCTGGTACGGCGAGCGCTTTGGCGTGGACGTACCGGCCAGCTGCATCGTCGTCACCGCCGGCGCGTCGGCGGCGTTGCAACTGGCCTGCCTGGCGCTCATCGAGCCTGGCGACGAGGTACTGATGCCCGACCCCAGCTACCCGTGCAACCGGCACTTTGTCACCGCCGCCGGCGGCAGCGCGGTGCTGCTGGAAACTAGCGCGCAACAGCGCTTTCAGCTGAGCGCCGACCAGGTCGCCGCGGCCTGGCGTGGCGCCACCCGTGGCGTCTTGCTGGCCTCGCCGTCGAACCCCACCGGCACCTCCATTTCGCTCTCAGAAATGAAGCGTATCCATGAGGTAGTACGAGCGCATGGAGGCATTTCTATTGTTGATGAAATTTACCTGGGCCTGAGCTTTGAGGCGTCCTTTGGCCAGACCGCATTAACGCTCGGCGACGACGTCATCAGCGTCAACAGCTTCTCGAAATACTTCAACATGACCGGCTGGCGCCTGGGCTGGCTGGTGGTGCCCGAAGCCCTGGTGCCGGTGATCGAGCGCTTGGCGCAGAACCTGTTCATTTGTCCCAGCACCATCGCGCAATACGCCGCCCTGGCGTGCTTTGCGCCGGAGAGCCTGGCCGAGTACGAGCGCCGCCGCGCCGAATTCAAGACCCGGCGCGACAACTTCATCCCGGCGCTGAACGCGCTTGGCTTGACGGTGCCAGTCATGCCCGACGGCGCTTTTTATGCCTGGGCCGATTGCACAGCGGCGTGTCAGAAGCTCGGCGTCGACGATAGTTGGGACTTGAGCTTTGCGCTGATGCAGCGCGCGCACGTCGCGGTGACGCCAGGACGTGACTTTGGCCACGCCAGCAGCGGGCGCTTCATTCGTTTCTCCACAGCCAACGCCATGGCGCAACTGCGCGAGGCAATCGATCGTCTGCGCGTCGTGCTGGCATGAGCACACCGTTTCACTGGCCGATCCGCGTCTATTGGGAAGACACCGACGCCGGCGGCATCGTCTACTACGCCAATTACCTGAAGTTTTTTGAGCGCGCGCGCAGTGAATGGCTGCGCGCGCTGGGCGTGCAGCAGCGCGCACTCAAAGAAGCCACCGGGGGCATGTTCGTGGTTAGTCGCGCCGAGGTCGATTACCGCCAGAGCGCGCGCCTGGACGATGAACTGCTGGTTACAACTTTGCTCAAAGCGCCGGGCCGCGCATCCATGACAATCCACCAGCAAGTCTGGCGGCAAAGCGCCGATGCGCCGGCTCTGTTGTGCGCCGCGTTGATTCGCGCCGGCTGGGTCGACGCCCAAGGCAAACCGGGGCGCATTCCGCAAGACATTCTGGACAAACTGAGATGAACCAAGACCTTTCAATTTTGACGATGGTGCTCAACGCCAGCCTGGTGGTGCAGCTGGTGATGGCTCTGCTGATCAGCGTGTCAATCGCCAGCTGGGCAGCCATTTTTCGCAAACTGTTTTCGCTCGGCAAAGTGAAAGGCCAGAACGACGCTTTCGAGCGCGAATTCTGGTCTGGCAGCAACCTCAACGAGCTATTTGCCGCCGCCACAAAGAACGCCCGAAGCGGCGGACCGATGGAGCGCATTTTTGCCAGCGGCATGCGCGAGTTTCAAAAGCTGCGCGAGAGACGTATCAGTGACCCCGGCACCCTGATGGACGGCGCGCGCCGGGCCATGCGCGCGAGCTTCCAGCGTGAGATGGACGCCGTTGAAACGCACCTGAGCTTTCTGGCTTCGGTCGGTTCGGTGTCACCCTACGTCGGCCTGTTTGGTACCGTCTGGGGCATCATGCACGCGTTCACCGGCCTGGCGGCGCTGACGCAAGTGACGCTGGCCACCGTCGCGCCAGGCATTGCCGAGGCACTGGTGGCCACCGCCATCGGGCTGTTTGCGGCAATTCCGGCGGTGGTGGCGTACAACCGCTTTGCCCGCGACATCGACCGTATCGCCATCCGGCTGGAGACCTTCATGGAAGAGTTTTCCAATATCCTGCAGCGCAATGTGGGCGCGCAATCGCCCTCGGGCCATTGAGTCGCCAAAGGTCACGCCATGCCAGCCGTAGCACACCGGGGTCGCGGTCGACGCACCATCAACGAGATCAACATGGTGCCGTTCATCGACGTCATGCTGGTGTTGTTGATCATCTTCATGGTCACCGCGCCCTTGATTGCCCCCAGCATCATTGACCTGCCCAGTGTCGGCAAAGCCGCCAAGCAGCCGGATCAGGTGGTACAGATCGTCATTGGCAAAGACGACGCACTGCAGTTGAAAATCAAGGACACGAGCAGCCCGATCACGCTCAAGGACGTCGCCCGCAGCGTCAAGCAAGCGCAGGCCGGCGCCACCAACCCGGCGGTCGTCATCAGCGCCGACAAGAGTGTGCGCTACGAGTCGGTCGTCAAGGTCATGGACACGCTGCAGCGCGCTGGCGTGGCGCGCGTCGGCCTGTCGGTACAACTGGCGCCTTGAGCGCTGGCGCGCATGCAGACCATCACCGAGCGCCTGGAGTTTGCCCCGCCGGCCACGCCGGGCCTGCTGCGCGCGCTGCTGCTGGCGCTACTGGCGCACGGCCTGCTGTTGGCGGCGCTGACCTGGGGGGTGCAGTGGAAGCGCGACGCACAGCAGCTCAGCGTTGATGCCGAGCTGTGGGCCGCCGTGCCGCAAGAAGCGGCGCCGCCGCTGCCACCGCCCGAGCCAGTCAAGCCAGCACCGCAAGCAGCGGTCGAGCCGCCCATGGTCGACATCGCGATGGAACGCGAACAGCAGCGCCAGCAACAAAAGAAGCTGGCGCAAGAACGACAACTGGAAAAGCTCAGACTGGAAAAAATCCAGCAGGAACAGCGACGCCAGGCGCAGCTCCAGGCCAACCAGCTCAAGCAGACGCAAGAGAAAAAAAAGGCCGAACAGGACGCCAAGCGGCTGGAGGCACTGCGCCAACAAAACCTGCAACGCATGACCGGCATGGCCGGCGCCAGCGGTGCTGCCACCGCCAGCGGCAACGCGCAGAAGGCGGCCGGCCCGTCGGCCAGCTACGCCGGGCGCATCCGCGCGCGTATCAAACCCAACATCGTCTTCACCGACGAGATCCGCGGCAACCCGGCGGCCGAGGTCGAAGTCCGTACCGCGCCCGACGGCACCATCGTCAACCGCACGGTAACGCATAGCAGCGGCGTGCCCGAATGGGACCAAGCGGTGTTGCGCGCCATCGACAAGACGCAAGTGCTGCCGCGCGATGTCGATGGCAGCATGCCGCCCGCGCTGTTGTTGGTGTTCCGGCCGAAAGACTGAAGTCAGCAAAGCCGGCTCGCGTCCGGGACGACTGATCTATCTATTTTGATAGCAACTAGCCCTTTAAAAATAAGCGCTAGATGCCATTTTCATGCATAAATAATTTCAACGGTACCGGGTGCTGCCTGGGCCCACCAACTGGCCAGCGCGGCGTCACTGGGGAAAAATTTGTGCTCCTCGCCCAGGTCCAGCTCGGCGCTGGCGGCACCGTCTGGCCCCCGGCACGTCAACGCCACGCGCACGCGCAGGCCGTGCCAGACGTCGCCCTGTTCGGTCGCATCGTGCTGCGCCGGGAATTCCCGCAACAGGCGGGCAAAGTCGGGCTGGCGCCCAGTATCCAGCGTCGGCAAGGTCACGCGCAGCAGCTTGCCAAAGCGACAGCGCGCGCGCTCCAGACTCCAGATTTGCGTGACGTTGAGCTGCATGCCCCCCGAAAAGCGATCAGGCTTTTGTCGCCCCATCACGACCACCAGTTCGTCGTCCTGAAACAACGCCTTGTTGGCCACGAACAGGGCCTCGTCGGCGCGCGCGTCGATGACGCCGGACTTGTCGTCGAGCTTGAACAGCGCAACCTTGCCGCGCTGGCCGTTGATGAGGCGAAAGTCCGAGACGATGCCGGCGGCCAATTGCGGCTCGTTGGTGTCGATCAGGTCGTCAATCGGCCGCTTGGCAAAACGGCGCACCTCTTGCGCGACCTCGTCAAACAGGTGACCGGTCAAGTAAAAACCGATGGCGCCCTTCTCGAACGTCAGCCGCTCCTTGACCGACCAGGGCGCAGCGCCGACCAGGTCGGGCTCGCGCGTGCTCGAGCCAATAGCGTCCTCAATTGTGTCGAACAAACTGCATTGGTTGGCGTTGGCCAGCAGCGCCACACCATACTCAAAAGCCAGGTCCACGCTGGCCAACAAACTGGCCCGGTTGAGCTGAATCGAGTCGAATGCGCCAGCCTTGATCAACGCCTCGACACAGCGCTTGTTGACGCGCGTGCGATCGACGCGGGCGCAGAAATCAAACAAGCTCTTGAACGGCCCGACCACGTCGCCACGCGGGCCAACGCCGCGCCCCTCGCGCGCGGCGACCACCGCTTCAATGGCGCTTTGGCCGCTGCCCTTGACGGCACCCAGCCCATAGCAAATCACTTTGTCAGTCAACGGCAAAAAGCGGCTGTGACCTCGATTGACGTCGGGCAACTCAAACACCATGCCCATCTTCAAGGCATCTTCCAGCAAGACTTTCAGCTTGTCGGTGTCGTCCATTTCAACGGTCATGTTGGCGCAAAAAAACTCGGCCGTGTAATGCACCTTGAGCCACGCCGTGTGGTACGCCAAGAGCGAATACGCGGCGGCGTGCGACTTGTTGAAACCGTAGCCGGCAAATTTTTCCATCAGGTCAAAGACTTCGTCGGCCTTGCGCTCGGAGATGCCGTTTTTGGCGGCGCCGTCGCGAAAGGTTTGTCGCTGACGGGCCATCTCGGCGGCGTCTTTCTTGCCCATGGCGCGGCGCAACATGTCGGCGCCGCCCAGGCTGTAGCCCCCGAGAATCTGCGCCGTCTGCATGACCTGCTCCTGGTAGACCATGATGCCGTAGGTCTCGGAGAGCATGTCGGCCACCAGCGGGTGCGGGTACTCGACCACCTCGCGGCCGTGCTTGCGCGCGACAAAACTGGGGATCAGGTCCATCGGCCCCGGCCGGTACAGGGCATTCAGGGCAATCAGGTCTTCCAGCCGCGTCGGTTTGGCGTCGCGCAACATGCCCTGCATGCCGCGTGATTCAAACTGGAACACCGCCTCGGTCTTGGCCTCTTGAAACAGCTGGTAGACGGCCCTGTCGTCCAGCGGCAGGTCCTCAAAGCAGAAATTTGCCTGACTGGGATGGCGCGCGCGAATCAGGTCGCGGGCAATTTCCAGAATGGTCAGCGTGGCCAAGCCCAAGAAGTCGAACTTGACCAGGCCGACCGCCTCAACGTCGCTCTTGTCGTACTGGCTGACCGCCGAATCGCTGCCGGGCTGCTGGTACAGCGGACAAAAGTCGGTCAACTTGCCCGGGGCAATCAGCACACCGCCGGCGTGCATGCCAATGTTGCGTGTCACGCCTTCAAGCTTGCGCGCCAGTTGCAGCAGTGTGCGCACGTCTTCTTCCTTGGCTTCACGTTCGGCCAGCAGCGGCTCGGCTTCGCTGGCGTACACGGTCTTGTCGTCGGCTGCCTTGTCGGGCGGCGGCAGTTGCAGCGTCACCGACACGCCCGGCTTGTTCGGAATGAGCTTGCTGATGCCATCGCAAAAGGTGTAACTCATGTCAAGCACCCGGCCAACGTCACGAATCACCGCGCGCGCCGCCATGGTGCCGAAGGTGGCGATCTGGCTGACCGCGTCCTTGCCGTACTTTTCCTTGACGTAATCGATGACACGGTCACGGTTGGTTTGGCAGAAGTCGATATCAAAGTCGGGCATCGACACCCGCTCCGGGTTCAAAAAGCGCTCAAACAGCAGGTTGTAGCGCAGCGGGTCCAGGTCGGTGATCTTCAGCGCGTACGCCACCAGCGATCCGGCGCCGGAGCCGCGCCCCGGGCCGACCGGGCAACCGTTGTTCTTGGCCCAATTGATGAAGTCACCGACGATCAGAAAGTAGCCGGGGAAGTCCATCGTCAGGATCGTGCCCAACTCGAACTCGAGCCGCTCCAGGTAGCGCGGCAGCTGCCGCTGGCGCTCGTCGGGGTTGGGGTACAGATGCAGCATGCGTACCTTGAGACCCTCGTGCGCGGCGTAACGAAAGTAATCGTTGACCGACAGCACTTCGCCGTTGACCGGCGGGATCGGAAAGTTGGGTAACTGCGGCTTACCCAACACCAGACTCAAACTGCAGCGCTTGGCGATCTCCAGCGTGTTGGCCACGGCCGATGGCAGGTCGGCAAACAGCTCGACCATTTGCGCGGCACTTTTGAAGTATTGCTCGCGGGTGAAACGGCGCACGCGCCGCGGGTTGGCCAGAATCTCGCCCTCGGCAATGCAGACGCGTGCCTCGTGCGCTTCAAAGTCATCAGCGCTGGCAAACTGGATCGGGTGAGTCGCCACCACCGGCAAATGCAGGCGCTGCGCCAGCGGCACCGCCGCCGCAATGTGCGGCTCGTCATCGGTACGACCGGCGCGTTGCAGCTCCAGGTAAAAGCGGTGCGCAAAAATGCTTGCCAACTGCAAGGCGGTCGCCACCGCACGCTCGTCATCACCCTGCAACAGCGCTTGGCCCACCGGCCCAGCTTGCGCGCCCGACAGGCAAATCAAGCCGCCGTTGAGCTCGCTCAACCAGGCCCAACTGACGCTGGCTTGCGTCTTGTTGGCGGTCTGCGTCCAAGCGCGCGTCAACAGTTCCGACAAATTAAGGTAGCCTTGCCGGTTTTGCACCAGCAACACGACGCGCGAGAGTTGGCCAGGCTCGGCGGCCGCGCCGTCAAGCCAGAGCTCGGCGCCGATAATCGGCTTGACGCCCCGCTTGCGGCCCTCTTTGTAGAATTTGACGGCACCAAACAGGTTGGCCAGGTCGGTGATGGCCAGGGCGGGCTGGCCGTCGCGGGCGGCAGATTTGACAAGTTCGTCGATGCGGTTGGTGCCATCGACGACAGAAAACTCAGTGTGCAGACGCAGATGAACGAACATGCGCTGCATTGTAGAAAGGCAGCGGGGAAGGCATCTTGAAAATATTGGTCGTTGACGATCACGCCTTGGTGCGCGAGGGCTTGTCGCAGGTGTTGCAGGGTTTGTGCCCTGACGAGTGCACCGAAGTATTGCAAGCAGCCCATGCGGCCCAGGCATTTGACCTGGCACGAGCGCACGCGGACCTCGATTTGGTGCTGCTCGACTATCACCTGCCCGACGTCGACGGCCTGTCGGCATTGACCATCCTGGGGCAACGCCATCCGGAACTGCCGGTGGTCATTTTGTCGGGCTCGGCCAATCCGGGGGTCATGCAGCACGCGCTGGAGCGCGGCGCAGCCGGCTTTGTCACCAAGGCCGGACAAAGTGAAGATTTGTTGGCGAGCCTGCGCCGGGTCTTGGCCGGCGAAGTTGTTTTTCCCGACGAACTGGGCGGCCCGCTTGGCCCCGGCGCTGGCGCTGCCGGTCAACGGGTACCAGTGTTCACCACGCGCCAGGAAGAAGTTCTGCAATTGTTGCTCGACGGTTTGAGCAATCGGGAAATTGGCGATGCGCTGCACGTCACCGAAGAAACCATCAAAAGCCACGTCGCCGTGATTCTGCGCACGCTGGGCGTGAAAACGCGTTTGCAGGCTGCTGTGGTCGCCAGCCGCTGGGGTTACAGCAAGTCCGGCAGCCTGCCCGGCTGATTGGCGCGCATCAGCGCCGCAACAGGTGGCGCAACAAGCTGCGCAATTTCGCCGGCCGCACCGGCTTGTGCAGAATGCTCAGCCCGACGCTTTGCGCTGTGGCGATCAATTCAGCGTCGGTATCGCCACTCATCAGACAAGCCGGCACAGCCGTCTGCAGGGCGGCGCGCAACTGGCCGATGGTGTCGATGCCGTTGAGCGCGCCAGGCAAACGGTAGTCGCTGATGATGACGGCGGGCCGCGCGCCCCGCCCCACCAACGCCAAAGCCTGCGGCGCGTCACTGGCGCCGACCACCTGGATGCCCCAACCCTGTAGCTGGCCCATCAGCGCGGCCAGCGCCAGGGCGTCGTCGTCGACGACCAGCGCGCTGACCTCCGGCAAATCGGTCACGGTGACGTCGTCCGCCGCCACCGGCACGGGGGCCTCGGTCGGTTGATCGACCAGCGGCATGACCAGCCGGACCCGCGTGCCCACACCCAGGCGTGAATGCAAGCTCAGTGGATGCCCAAGCAACTCAGCCGTGCGCTTGACGATGTTCAGACCCAACCCCATGCCTTTGGTTCGGTCACGCGCCGCGTTGGCCACCTGAAAAAACTCATTGAACACGGCTGTCTGATGCTCCGGCGCAATGCCAATGCCGGTGTCCCAGACTTCCAGGTGCACCTGGCCCACCGCCGGGTGCTGGCGCAGCGCCACCAGAACGCCACCGCGTTCGCAATAGCGAATGGCGTTGCTGACCAGATTGAGCAAGATGCGATACACCAGCGTCGCGTCGCTCAATACCCAGGCGTTGCTCACCCGCACACGCAGCACCAGACCTTTGTCTTGCGCCGCAACAGACATGTCGTGCAGTAGTTGCCCCAGCAGCGCCGCCAGCGCAAACGGCCGCTTGTTGACCGACACCGCACCGGCCTCCAGCCGCGACACGTCCAATAGTCCGTCGAGCAAATTTTGCAATGCCGACACCGACGCCTGGACGTTGCCGATCAACGCGCTTGTGGCATCGTCGTGCGGCAACTGCGCCAGACGCGACACAAACAAGCCCAGCGCGTGCGTCGGCTGGCGCAGGTCATGGCTGGCCGCCGCCAGAAAGCGCGACTTGGCCAGGTTGGCCTGCTCCGCCGCTTCCTTCTGGTTGCGCAACTCCTGCGTGGCCGCGGCCACCTGCGCGTGCAATTGTTCGCGGGCCGCCCACAGTTGGTCGGACATCACATGGATGCTGGTCTGCAGATCGTGCAGTGGATCGTTGACCAGCAGTTGACCGCGCTGCGCCTGCACGTGCGCAAAATAGCCTTGTCCAATTTGTTTCACCAAGACCGAGATTCTGGCGATGGGCCGCAACACGCCACGGCTGAGTACGACCGCCAGCACCATGCCAAAAAACAGCCCCAAGGCGCCAATCACACCGCCGCCCAAGGCCAGGTTGATTTTTTGATCGACCAGCGACTGACGCGAGAAAACCACCATCACCTGGCCCAAGGGCGCGCCCGACGACGCGCGCGCCGGCAGGCCGTCAAAAATTTCGTCCAGCGCCACCTCGCTGCTCAACACCGGTTGCGTGATCCAGTCGAGACGCTGCGCCGCAAGCCGCCCCTGCAACGGGACCGGGTTGACACGAAACTCCGGCACATCGCGCTGACTGCCCGCGCTGGCCAGCACGCGGCCCTGGCGGTCGACGATGCCGACCCAGCGGACGTCTGCTTCATGCAGGGCATTGGCCGCCAAAGCCTGCAATTGCGTGGGGTTGCCGGTAAACAGCGCGTATTCGCTGGCCATGGCGATCTGCCGTGCCACCAGTTGATTGCGCTGATCATAGGCCACCTGCACATCGTCGACGCGGGTAAACAAGGCCCAAGTGCCCAGCAAGGTGATGATCAGCGCCAGCGGCAGCAAGGCCGCCAGAAACATGCGCGAACGGATGGACAGCGCTTTCATGGCAACTGCTCCACCCGCCGCAAGGCCTGGCGCAAGGCCTGTGCGTCCAACGTCAGGCCCAGCGAGCGGGCAACGTTTTGGTTGACGGCAACTTCAAAATCGTCGGGTTCCAGCGGATGATCAGGCCCGCGCCCGGACATCAGCATGTTCTGCACCTCGCGCGCCGTCTGCGCGGCCACCTGCGCCACCGTGGTGTAGAGCGACAACACGGCTCCGGCGCGCGCGTAAGCGGGCGAGAACGCCAACATCGGCACTTTGGCGCGAAAACTCGCCAACAGAATGTTGCGGATGTTGGCGCTGTTGAACACCAGTGGGTCGGCCAGAGCCAGCAGCGCGGCGCTGCCTTCAAGCGCCTCACGCAACGCCGGGAACAGGTCTTCATCGCGCGTGACCAACGCGTGCCGCAGCGTCAGGTCTCGCGCTTGTGTCAAAGCGCCCAGCTCCCTCAGCTTGGCTATCGAGTCCGGCCCCAGAAGCACACCAATTTGCTGCGCCTGCGGCAAAGCCAGTTGCAACAACGCCACCTGGCGGCGCAGCGGCTGATCCAGGTAAATGACGCCGATTTGCCCGGCAGCGCGCGGCCCGCTGGACAGAACGATCTGCTCAAAGCTGCGCCGAGGAATCAACGTGCTCAATACCGGCGTGCGAATATCAGCTGACAACAGCGCCTGCGTCGCTTGCGAGCCCAACGCCACGAAAACACCCGGCGCGGCCAGCCGGCTGAAGTTGCGTCGGCGTACATCGTCGACAGAAATTTGCGCGACCCGGTCTCGGGCAATGCCCCCACGCGCCAGCGCCTCGACCAGATTTTTACCCGCCTCCACGTACAGCGGCGATGACTCGCTGCTGACGACGATCACCCACCCCGCGCCGGCCACGTCGGTTGCCGCCATGGCCAAGCACGGCCAGAGGCACAGGATCAATAGTCGCAGGAGGTGGCGCATCGCGTCGGTTCAGTCCTGCAGACGCAAGGTGACAAAGGCTTGCCGGGACATGGCAAAGTCGCTGCCAAAATCAGCCAGCGCACCACCGCTGTTTTGCACCGTGAAGGCAAGCTCTGCCTGGTGCGCGTTCCAACGCCAGGTCTTGGCCAGACGCAAGTCGGTGCGCGACAACGAGCCCCGGTAACTGCTGGTCGACGGCAGCGTCACGGTATCCAGATAACGGTGGCTCATCGCAAACTGCCACCCGGCAGGCAACTGCTGCTGCCACGACCAGCTCAGTGCACTGCGGGGAACGGCGAACGGCAGATCCGGGTCGGTCAGCGGCGACGCTTGAACGATCCGACTGCTCTCCAGCGCCAGCCCGAGCCGCGCCCCCTGCCACGGCCTGGCCTGCCACTGCACTTCAACACCGCGAATCGCAAAACTGTCGCCATTGAAATAGTCGCGTGGCGCGGACGGGTAATACGACGTGCCGACGGGCAATGCATACGTTCGACCTTGAATGAAGCCACCTACGGCTTCGTCGTACACCCGGACATCGACCTGCGAATCGAGCCAGTCCAACTCGGCCAGATAGCCAAGCTCCTTCGTGAGAACAGCTTCTGGCGTCACGTTGCCCCGGGCCAGCGTGGTCACCAGCAACAACTGGTTGCTCACAGAATAGCGGACGTTACCGCGACGCTCAAACACACTGGGTGGTCGATATGCCCGGGCCACGCCAGCACGCAGGGTATGGCCCGGTGCGATCTGCCAGTTGAACATCAGGCGCGGTGCAACGCTTGAGCCGCTGTCACTGCTGTGCTCGGTCATGGCGCCAGCGTTGAGCAGCAGCTTGTGCGTGAGATGCCATTCGGCATTGGCAAACAGACGCGCGAAGTCGGTGACGATGGCGTCATCTGTGTTGTATAGCGGCCGCGACGTGACCGACTCTCGACGCCACTCGGCGCCCCAGACGTAGCGCAGGTCAGCGTTCAGGCGCCTGACATTCTCAAACTTCAACGCGTCGTTGCTGGCGACGCCGCTGTAGTCCAGGTTGACTGGCGCCAAGGCGTACGGCGCCACGTCGATAAACGATTCCTGCAAATGGGCAAAGCCCAGCGCGAAATCCTGATTTACGTCGACCGCTTTGCGCCAGTCAATTTGCAGATAGTTGGAGGCATAGCCCGTGTCACGAAGTGGCGCGTTGACGTTGGTGGCAAAGCCACGGCCCGCGTCGATCTGCGTGCGGCCGGTTCGCAGCTCCAGTTGCCCGCCAGAAGCCAATGGCATATCGGCCCTGAGGTTGGCACGCTGCACCCGGTTATGACCGTTGGATCCGGTCAAGCCGTCGTCGGCGCGCTGATCGACGCTCAAGCGAACGACGGCTTCCTGCGCCGACCATCCGAGGCTCAGTTGCGCGTCGGCAATGCCGTTGTCGCCTTGTGTCAAGGCCGCGCGAACGCCCAGCGTGTCGGCGGCGCTGCGCGTGACAATGTTGACCACGCCGAGCATGGCGCGCGCACCGTAAGTTGCCGAGTTGGAACCGCGAAAGACCTCGACGCGCTCGATGTCGTCCAGCGCAACCGACATCAGCCCGGGTGCCACACTGCCAAACAGATAGTTCGAGTAGACCGAGCGGCCATCGATCAGCACCTGGATTCGCGCCGAGTAGACACCAAACGAGCCATGGTAGTTGGCCTGCGGCGCGTCTGCTTCAAACGCGTGGCTGGTCTGAAACCCCGGCACCAGGCGCAATACGTCGACCACGTCGCGCGCCCCCGACTGGCGGATGAACTCGCGGTCGATGAGGGTCATCGCGCCAGGGGTCTCGTCGAGCCGCTGCGGCAAACGCGACACGCTCAGAACAATCGGCATGTCCGTCAGGTAGTCCTGTTCGCTGACGCCAGGCGTCACCTGCGCAAAAACAGCCGGGCACAGCCAAGCCAAACCGAGCGCCGCAGCGCCGGTGAGCCATCCCGTGCTGTCGCGACGGGGAGCGTTCAACGGGAATTTCATGGGGCATTTTTTCGAGGTTGTTATGACCCCGGATTTTGCCCCCACGGGCGTCAGCCGCCGCAGCGGCTGCGCCACCGCGCCGAATCAGTCCTTGAACTGACGGGCAAGGGTGGCAACGCGCAGGCCAAACTGCCGTGCCGTTTCCAGATCACCCGGCAGCATCTCGGCGGGAGACGCGTCCGACGGCGACTGCGCCATGGCGCCGGCGAACGAACCCACATAGTTGACGTCATTGCGCTGCGCTGCCTTGGCGTTGCTCGGCATCATGCCGGTGCCGACCCAGACGCCGCTGTGTTGCATCGCCAGGGTGATCAGGTAATGCAGCGTGCTGTGCTTGTCGCCATTCATCGTCGCACTGTTGGTGAAGCCGGCAAAAAGCTTGTCTTTCCAGGCTTGGCCGAACCACGGCTTGCTGGAGGCATCGGCAAATTTCTTGAACTGCCAGCTGACGCTGCCCATGTAGGTGGGGCTGCCCATGATGATGGCGTCGGCCGCGCCCAGGCTGGCCCAGCCCGCATCCGAGACATTGCCCTCGGCGTCGATCGGCACCAACTCAGCACCGGCGCCCTCAGCCACCGCCTGCGCCATGCGCAACGTATGACCGTAGCCAGAATGAAAAACAACGACAACTTTCGCCATGATGAAACTCCTTGGGTTAATAAAAAATCAGGCAGACAAATCGAACAACAATACTTCGGCATCGTGTGCGTCGGTCAACGCGATGCTTCGCTCATCGTCGAGCAAGGCGGCATCACCACCAGCCAGTGGCAAGCCATTCACCGTCAACTGGCCGCGTACCAGGTGCACGTAGGCCTTACGCCCAGCGTCGATGGCCAGCGTCGCAGTTTGCCCAGAATCCAGAAGCCCCGCAAACAGGCGGGCACGGGCATGAATGCGCACCGAGCCCTGTGCACCATCGGGCGACGCCAGCAAGCACAAGCGGCCGCGCTTGTCAGCGTCGGTAAACGTCTTTTGCTCGTAACTCGGCGTCACGCCGCGCTGATCGGGCTCGATCCAGATTTGCAACAGATGCGTCGTCTCGCCCACCGCGTGGTTGAACTCGCTGTGCTGCACGCCGGTACCGGCGCTCATGCGTTGCACCTCGGAGGGCAAGATCGACGCCGCGTTGCCCATGCTGTCCTGATGCGCCAGATCGCCAGCGAGCACGTAGGTGATGATCTCCATGTCGCGGTGGCCGTGCATGCCAAAGCCCTTGCCAGGGGCAATCCAGTCCTCGTTGATGACGCGCAGGTTACCCCAGCCCATGTGCGCCGGGTCGTAATAGCCAGCAAAAGAGAAACTGTGCCAAGACTGCAGCCAGCCGTGGTCGGCGTAGCCGCGCTCCTGTGCGGGTCGGAATGTGATCATGGTGCCGGATGTGCCTCGTGATGTATGGCTGGACTTTAGTCGCCGTGGCGGCTGCGCAGAGGCAATCGATTTGATGGCATCATTCAAACAATTCGAACAAACTGGTGATCACAATGCAAACCGCTCGTCGAGTTTTGACACCTGAGGCGTTGTCGATGCTACAAACCGTAGCCGCGGCAGGCAGCCTGGCCGCGGCGGCCCGCGCCCTGGGCATGGTGCCCAGTGCCCTGACCTATCGCGTGCGCCAGATCGAGGACGCGCTGGACGTGTTGCTGTTCGACCGCAGTTCGCGGCAAGCGCGCCTCACCGAAGCGGGCCAGGAACTGCTGCGCGAGGGTGCGCGGCTGCTCGACGACATCGACGCCGTAGCGAACCGCGTCAAGCGCGTGGCCACCGGCTGGGAGCCGCAATTCACCATCGCCGTGGACAGCATCATCGCGAAAGCGACGGTGATGGAGTTGTGCGAGCACTTCTTTTCTGAGGATCCACCCACCCGCATCCGCCTGCGCGACGAGACGTTGTCCGGCACACTGGAGGCCCTGACCAGCGGCCAGGCCGATTTGGCGCTGGGCGTCGCCGACTTGATCCCGACGTCGATCCACACCGCGCCGCTGGGCGACGTGCGCTTCGTCTACGCCGTCGCACCGCATCACCCGCTGGCCAATGCGCCAGAGCCGCTGACCGAGGAGCAGATGCGCCGGCATCGCGCCGTGGCCGTGGCCGACAGCGTCAGCCGCGGTCGCGGTGTCACCATCGGCCTGCTCAGCGGGCAGGACGTGTTTACCGTCGCCAGCATGCACGCCAAGCTCGATGCCCACTTGCGCGGGCTGGGCTGCGGGTCATTGCCCGCGTGCATGGCCCAACCCTACATCGACACCGGTCGCCTGGTGGTCAAGGCAACGGCCACGCCACCGCGTCAGGTCAGCGTGCGCTACGCCTGGCATCAGCCCGCCAGGACCAAGCCCGGGCGCGCCTTGCAATGGTG
The DNA here is from genome assembly GCA_037447395.1 of Comamonadaceae bacterium. GTDB lineage: Bacteria > Pseudomonadota > Gammaproteobacteria > Burkholderiales > Burkholderiaceae_C > Rhodoferax. The sequence continues at coordinate 30,458 of JBBIGT010000003.1, forward strand.
GCTGGACGTACTGAAGAGCCCCGGCACGCGCGCGGCGCTGTTGCAGCGGCATCGAGGCGTGTAAAGTCAGCCCATTCACAACTCGGAGAACTGACCATGCGCGCCACACCCCGCCCCCCGCAACATATCGCCGTCGTCGGCGCTGGCATGGCCGGCATTGCCTGTGCACGGACATTGGCGCAGGCTGGCCATCGGGTGAGCGTCTTCGAAAAAAGCCGCAGCGTGGGCGGGCGCATGGCCACGCGCGACAGCGCTTTTGGCTCGTTTGACCACGGCGCGCAGTACTTCACAGTGCGCGACCCGCGTTTTTTGCTGGCCTTGCAAACGACGCCGCAACTTTGCAAACGCTGGAGTGCCAACGCCGTGCAAGTGCTCGACGAATTGGGCCGCGTCACCGCTGCCGGATTACCCCAACAAGAGGCCCATTGGGTTGGCGTGCCCGGGATGAAGTCGTTGGCTAGCGCATGGGCCGATCCGCTGGTCTCAGCCGGACAGTTGGCGCTGGACGCCCGGGTCACCGAGATCGAGCGCGACTCGTTGCAGCCGCAACAATGGCAGTTGCGCACGCAAGCCAGTGACGGTGCGCAGCAGGTGCATGGTGGTTTTGACGCTATTTTGCTGGCTTTGCCGGCAGCTCAAGCGCACAATTTGCTATCAACTTCGAAGCATGCAGCGACCTGGAATCGGCTGCTGGAGGCCGTACAGGTCGCCCCCTGCTGGACCTTGATGCTGGCCTTTCCGCAAGCCGTGCAGCCCGGATTGACGACGCTGGGGCCGCAATGGAACGCGGCGCGCAGTTCGCACCACCGTATCGCCTGGCTGGCGCGCGAGTCGAGCAAGCCCGGTCGAACCGTGGTCGAGCGCTGGACAGTGCAGGCCAGCCCTGCCTGGTCACAAGAGCACTTGCACGACGACGTCGCGCGCGTCCAGGCCAAGTTGCTTAAGGCGTTCACCGAAGTGACTGGAATTCGCGCTGAACCGGCCCACGTGGACAGTCACCGCTGGCTATACGCCAAAACCGTCAAGCCGCTGGGCCAAACACACCTGTGGGACGCCAAGACCGGATTGGGCCTGTGCGGCGATTGGTGCCTGGGGCACCGCGTCGAGGACGCATTTTTGTCCGGTTTGGCGCTGGCACTGGCGGCTATGTAAGCATTTGGCGATCGCGCGGTGAACTACGTCGGTCGCTTCGCACCGTCACCCACCGGCCCGTTGCACGCCGGGTCGCTGGTCGCAGCACTGGCCAGCTGGCTCGACGCCCGCGCCCATCAAGGACAGTGGTTGCTGCGCATTGAAGACGTCGATACCCCGCGCTGCGTCGCCGGCATGGCCGAATTTATCGTGCAGCAGCTGGCCGCCTGCGGCCTGTACAGCGACGCCACCGCCGTCTACCAGTCACAGCGCAGCGCCTTGTACCAGCAGGCGTTGACGACCTTGCTCAGCGTCGACCGCGCCTACCCCTGCGCCTGCACGCGACGCGACCTTGAGGCCGCGTCATTGCAATCCGGCCAGGTCAGACTCCGCCACAGCGAACTGATTTACCCGGGTACCTGCCGCGCCGGGCTGCGCGGACGACCAGCACGCGCCTGGCGACTGCGCGTCAACCACGCGCCGGTATGCTGGCTGGACCGCCGTTTGGGCGCACAGCAGCAGGACGTCAACACCGCTGTCGGCGATTTCATTCTTAAGCGTGCCGACGGCTGTTTCGCCTACCAATTGGCCGTCGTGGTGGACGACGCCGCGCAAGGCATTACCGACGTCGTGCGGGGCGCTGATTTGGTCAGCACCACCGCAAGGCAAATCGTCTTGCAGCGCGCACTGGGCTATGCCACGCCGCGCTACCTGCACACGCCCCTGGTTCTGGATGCCAACGGCGACAAGCTGAGCAAACAAACCGGCGCGGCGGCCATCGACATCGAGCGGCCACTGGTTGCCCTCAACCAGGCCGCCGGGGTTTTGGGACTGACGCCACAGGCCGGCCCCGTTGCCGCCGCGCTCAATGGCTGGACGCAGCAATGGGCCGAACTCTGGTTGCGCAGCAAAAAAAATGCCTGCTAGACTTTAAGTAGCAGGCATTTAGCGATTTATATGGGGTGGCTGATGGGGCTCGAACCCACGACAACAGGAATCACAATCCTGGACTCTACCAACTGAGCTACAGCCACCGCAAGCCTGCAATTATAGTCGAAGCGAGTTGCCGAACCCGGCCACGGCGACCAACGTCAACCGGGGGTAAGCCAGCTACTTGCTCGGCGTTTGCGCGTCGGCGCCGGCCGGCTTGGTCGCCAGGATTTCCACCTTGAACCGCTCCTTCAATGCCGTGTAGTAAGCCTGCATTTCCGCCGAGCCCCACAGCTGGGCATATTGATCGCGCTCACGTTGTTTGGCTTCCTGCGGCGCCTCGCCACGCGGCAGCACTTTATTGACGCGCAGGACGGCGTAACCGCCGGCACCCAGATCAGTACCAACCCAGACCGGCAAGGTCGTTGCGTCGGCGTGCAACGCGGCCGACACCACTTGCGGCGCGGCGCCTTGCGGCTGATCCCGAGACACCAGCAGCGCCGGTGCAAGGTTTGCCTTGGCCGAGTCTTGCTTCCATTGCGCCAATTTGTCAGCGCCATCACGGTGCGCCAGTTCTAGCGCGCGGGCAGCTATAACGCGTTCACGCACCTGCACCTGCACCTCTGCCAAAGGCAAGGTGCGCACCGGGCTGTAACTGCGGATACGCCCGGCAACCAACTGGTTGGGTGCGATCTCGACGGCTTCGGTATTGCGTTTGTGGGTGATACTGTCCGCCGAGAACAATGACGCCAGAAACCGCTCGCTGGCCAGCGGCCCCTTGGCTGACGGCTGTGGTTGTCGCGTGACGTTGTCTGCCGACAGCACCTGCAAGCCGAGCTTGTCGGCCACAGGCTTGAGACTGTCGGATTGCTCATAGACGGTATTGGTAAACATCTCGGCGACTTCGGCAAACTTGCGCTGCGCCTGTTGCGTCTTCAAGTCGGCTTCGATGCTGCTGCGCAGCGACTCAAAACTACGTTGCACCGGCAATTTGACGTCGGTGAGCTTGATGATGTGGTAACCAAAGTCAGACTCGACAACGTCGCTGACGTCGCCCTTCTTCATCACAAACACGGCGTCTTCAAAGGGTTTCACCATGGCACCCCGGGCAAAAAATTCCAGATCACCACCCTTGGCGGCCGAACCGGGGTCTTGTGAATTTTTCTTGGCCAGATCGGCAAACGACTCGGGCTTGGCACGCACCGCCTTGAGCAGGCTTTCTGCCGTGGCCCGGGCCTTTTGCCGCGCGTCGTCGGGCGCATCCTTGGCCGCGGCAATCAGAATGTGGCTGGCGCGGCGCTCTTCCTTGCCGCTCAAGCGCGACGCGTTTTGCTCGTAGTAAGAACGCGCGTCAGCTTCAGAGACGGTGATGGTCTTCTTGACTGCGTCCATATCGAGCACCAGATATTCCACGCTAGCCAGCTCAGGTGCCTTGAACAAGGCCTCATTGGCCTTGTAAAAAGTTTCCAACTCGGCCGCCGACGGGTTGACCTTGCCGGCGTAGTCTTTCGTCAGAAAAGTGGCGACCTGGATCTCGCGCCGCTCAAAATAGGCATTCAGGGCCGCATCGGCCAACGCCGGCGTGACAAACCCGGAAGACCGGACACTGCCTTCCACCTGTTGACGCGAGAGGTCACCGCGCACCGAATTCTCAAAGCCTTCCGGCGTCAACCCCTGACTGGCGGCCAACTGGCGGTAACGCTGCATGTCAAGTTTGCCGTCGGCAGTGCGCAGCGACGCAATGGTCGGGTCCTCCTGCAGGAAACGGGCCAGACGCGCATCACTGGTCAACAAATGGGCGTCTTGCGCCGCCGCTGCCAGCACTTGATCACGCACCAGACGCTCCAGCGTCGCCAGGCGTGCTTCGTTGGAGTCGAGCAATTTGACGTCGAGTTCGGGGCGCGCGGCGCGCAGCCGGTCCACCTCGTTCTTGTGCGCCACATCCCATTGAGCGCGGGTAATTTCGTGGCCGCCGATCTTGGCGACAACGTCCCTGGCCTCTTTTGCCCGGTTGTAGCCGTCGATGCCAAACAAGACAAACGACGGGATCACCAGCACAAAGAGCAAGACCATCATGATCTTGGTGTGCTTACGAAATACGTCAAACATGCGCAAACTCTCCTGGCGGGAAACAAAAAAGGCGAACCGCTTGTTCGCCCTTTTCCCTTTCAACAATGGTGGGTGATGACGGGCTCGAACCGCCGACCTACGCCTTGTAAGGGCGCCGCTCTACCAACTGAGCTAATCACCCGACCGACAACTGAATTTCAATTCAAAGCGTCTTTGAGGGCCTTGCCCGGACGGAACTTCGGCACCTTGGCCGATTTGATCTTGATCGACGCACCAGTACGCGGATTGCGGCCAACACGCGCAGCGCGCTTGCCAACGGCGAACGTACCAAAGCCCACCAGCGACACCGAGCCGCCTTTTTTCAAAGTGACTTTGACGGCGGCAATGGTGGCCTCCAGAGTCCGCGCAGCGACGGCTTTGGGGACGTCCGCATTTGCGGCAACGTAATCAATCAGTTCTGTCTTGTTCACAACGTACCTCTATGAAAATTGGCTAAAAATTCTTGTTGATCGGCGAGTTGGCGGGCGAGCAAAGAATGAGCCGACACCGATCAACGACATGCGTGCTGCAGCCAAGCTGCGCACAAGCTGGCCATTCTAAGCGGATTTCAGGGCCGCCCAGAGCGCGCCATGGCTCAGTCGAGCCAGTGCGCGAACCCCGTCACCGCCACGCGCGGCGTATGAAAGCGGTTGACCGGATCGCTGGCATCGGCGTAACCCAAAGCCATACCGCAAACCAGCATCTCCTGTGGCCCGGCGCCGATATGCGGCATGATCAGGCTGGCATAGCCGTTCCACGCCGCTTGCGGACAGGTGTGCAGTCCGTGCGCCCGCGCCGCCACCATGAGATTCTGCAGGAACATGCCGTAGTCGAGCAGCGAGCCGCGGCCCATGACGCGGTCGATGGTGAACATCAGCCCGACGGGCGCGTCAAAAAAACGGTAGTTACGCTGATGCTGCAGATGCATCTTGTCTTTGTCACCCTTACCAATGCCCAACAGACCGTAAAGACTCCAACCGTTTTCCCGACGCCGGTCGATGTAGGGGCTAACCCAGTTCTGCGGGTAATAGTCGTACTCCTCGGCGTACTGGCTCGCCAGCGTCGGGTCGGCGCGCAAGGCGTCGTGGGCGGCGCAGACCTTGGCCACCAACGCGTCGCGGCTGGCGCCTTGCAGTACATAAACCTTCCAGGGCTGGGTGTTGGTGCCCGAAGGTGCCCGGCTGGCCAACGTCAATAAATGTTCCAGCGTTGCACGCGCCACCGGTTGCTTGGTGAAAGCGCGCGCCGACATGCGCGAAGTGATCGCATCGTCCACAGCGGCGGCCACAGGCTGACAAGCACTCAAAGTCATAACAGTTGCTCCAGTACGTATTTGAAATCTGCCGGCAGTGCCCTGGGCCGGCGCGTCTGCCGATCCACATAGACATGCACAAAGTGGCCTTTGGCAGCCGTGAGCGGCGCGCCCTGGGCGAATAGGCCGACCTCGTAGCGAACACTGCTGTTGCCCAGATGGGCGACGCGCACACCCGCCTCAACGATCTGCGGAAACGCCAGCGGCGCAAAGTAGTTGCATTGGGTCTCAATCACCAAGCCGATGGTTTGACCCTGGTGAATGTCAAGCACCCCATGTTCGATCAGGTGGGCATTGACAGCGGTGTCAAACCAGCTGTAGTAGACGACGTTGTTGACGTGGCCGTAGACGTCGTTGTCCATCCAGCGGGTACCGATGGGCCGGAACACCCGGTAGTTCTGACGCGGCTCTGGTTGACTTTTTTTCTCGCTTGAATTGGCCATGCGTCAGATTCTGCCAGCACTTATGTCGCCCCGGCGGTCGCGTCAGCGACCCGCGTCACCTTGCCCCGTGCGCTCACGCAACAAATCCCGCAAGCGCTTGGGCGCCGGCACCAGTGGCGTGCGGCTACGCGTCCAGGCACCCTGATCGCTGGGCGACAGCGCCCTGCCCCGGCTCATGAACCAGGACGCCAGTTTGTAGAGACCTGACCTGCTATACACCTGCGACCAGACGCCCCACACGCCGGCGGCCGCGCGACTGTGCGCCGCGCCGCGCCCGCGCAGCGAAGCGTCCTTATTGCTTGGTCGCGCCTGTGCCTCGTTGCGTAGCCGCACCAACAAGTCGGTGATGGGAATTTTGACCGGGCAGACTTCGGCGCAAGCACCGCACAAGGTCGACGCAAACACCAACGGATACGTCGTTTCCAGACCACGCAAATGCGGCGAAATGATCGCACCAATCGGGCCGGGGTAGGTGGTGCCGTAGGCGTGCCCGCCGACCCGTGCGTAAACCGGGCAATGGTTCATGCACGCGCCGCAACGAATGCACTTGAGTGTTTCGCGCAGTTCCAGGTCGGCATAGGCTTGCGTGCGACCGTTGTCGAGCAGGATCAGATGCACCTCTTCTGGGCCGTCTTTCTCGTCAGCCTGACGCGGTCGGCTGATCAAGTTAACGTAGGTGGTGACCGACTGGCCGGTGGCCGAGCGCGTGAGCAGACTCAAGATCGGCGGCACGTGTTCGAGCTTTTCAACCACTTTTTCAATGCCGGTAATCGCAATATGCACCCTGGGCACGGTGGTGCACATGCGGCCGTTGCCTTCATTCTCAACCAGGCACAAAGTTCCAGTTTCGGCCACAGCGACGTTGACACCCGACAGACCAATGTCAGCCTGGGCAAACTTGTGGCGCAACACGCGCCGGCCGATCTGGATCAGCGCATCGACGTCTTCAGTGTAACTTACCCCTGGCACTTCTTCGGCGAACAGCCTGGCGATGTCCTGTTTGGTCTTGTGAATCGCCGGCATGATGATGTGCGACGGCGCTTCTCCGGCGAGCTGCACGATGTATTCGCCCATGTCGGACTCAAACGCTTCGATGCCCGCAGCTTCCATCGCGTGGTTGAAGCCGATTTCTTCGCTCACCATCGATTTGCCCTTGATGATGCGCTTGGCGTCGACACGCCGG
>JBBIGT010000004.1:0-36347 GCA_037447395.1 Comamonadaceae bacterium
CTGGCCTGAGCGGCAGGCCCGCGCGGCAGTACTTCAATAGGGGTCGGCAAAACCCAGGCGCGCCATGATCTCGCTCTCGCGCAGTTCCATCACTTGCGCGTCTTCGTCGAGCTCGTGATCCCAGCCCTGCGCGTGCAGCGCGCCGTGCACCAGCAGGTGTGCGTAATGCTCTTCCAGCGTCTTGTGCTGTCGCCGCGCTTCCAGTGCCACCACCGGCGCGCACAGCACCAGGTCGGCGCAGGCGATGGGTTCTCGGGCGTAGTCGAAGGTCAGCACGTTGGTGGCGTAATCCTTGTGCCGATAGTCGCGGTTCAACGCCTGGCCTTCGGCGCTGTCGACGACGCGCACCGTCAACTCGGCGTCTTGGCTCAAGGCGGCGCGCAACCAGCGGGTCACCTTGTGGCGCGGCAGTGCGGCGCGGTGCGTGGCGACCTCGGCAAAGCGGGCAAATTGCAGCGACAGGCGCAAGTGACGCAAGGGCATGGTCGGTGGCCGAGTCAGTTAGTGCGCTGATGGTGCCTGGGCGTCCGGCGCACTTGAGCTGGGCAGCGCGAAGTGCTCGGCTGCCCAGGCGCCCAGGTCGATCTGGCGGCAGCGCGCGCTGCAAAACGGTCGGTAGACGTTGCTGCTGGCGAAGACGCTAGGTTGGCCACAACCGGGGCAGGGCACCATCCGTGCGGCGGCGACGGCCGGGACCTCGGCTGGCTTCATGCGCACAAGGCGAGTTCAAAAGCGACGTTGTCGGCGGCGGCCTGGGGCCGCTGGCCTTCACCCATGCGCATCCAGCGAATCGACACCATCAGACGGTTGCCACTGATCTCCGGAATCAGCTCCAGCGTCGGGTCCAGGGCAACGCGCAACAGCAAGAAAGTGCGCCCTTGCGGCAGACTTTGCTGGAACTGGCCGGCGTTGGCGAACATTTTTTGCGGTGCCCCCGAGTCACGCAGCAGTTTGAGCAACAGGTGCACCGCCGTCGACAGCGGTGCCAGCGACGCGGCCCATTGGCCGAGGTCGATTTGCCGCGTTGCTGCCGGGCGGTTTTGCCAAGCGTAGTACGCCGGCAAGTCAAATTCGCAGGTGCCCCCGGGAATGCCGATGCGGCTGCGGATGCTCATCAGCCAGTCGTTTTCGGTCAACGCCTGGCCGGCTTTGCCCGGTTGGTTGTTCAGCGCGGTGAAACTTTGGTCGAGTTCACCGATGATCTCGTCGAGCACCCCTTCGGCAATTGCCGGGTTGCCCCGATACGCTTCCAGCGTGTGCTTTTGCCGGTCGATGTCTTTTAGCAGGTCTGACTTCAAGTCGGCGCGGGCGGCGACGTCGAGCACTTCAAAAATGGTCGCCAGCGCAAAGTGGTGATCCAGTGCATCGACCCGCGCCATCAATTGGCGCAAGCGAATGAACAAGTGCTCCAGGCGCAGGTACGTTCGGATACGTTCCTGAAGGGGGTATTCGTAGAGGATCACGGTGTGGTTTGCGGGGCGTTGGTCTGGCCCGATGATAGCCCGAAGCGCGGCGCCAACGTGTCGACCTGGGCGCGCAAATCGGCCAGGGAAATGCCGTCGTTGCACAGCACGCTGTCGGCGCCGTGCAGGCGCTGCAGGCGCGGCGCTTGCGCGGCAATGATGGCGGCCGCGGCGTCACGGGTCAGCGCGCTGCGCGTCATCACGCGGCTGATTTGCGTCGACGTCGTGCAGTCGACCACCAGCACATGATCGACCTTGGCGCGCCAGTGCCCCGACTCGACCAGCAAGGGCACGTCAAAGACCAGGCAAGGGTGAGCGCAGGCATCGGCCTGCGCTGCCTGTTGCCAGGCTTTTTGCCCGACCAGCGGGTGAATAATGGCCTCGAGGCGTTGGCGCGCGGCCGGTTCGGCGTAGACCAATGCGCGCATGCGCTGGCGATCGAGGGCGCCAGCGTCGGTAATGAAAGCGTCGCCAAAGGCGCTGCGGATGGCGGCGATGGCGGCGCCGCCAGGCGCGGTCACTGAGCGGGCGATGGCGTCGGCGTCGATCAGCGCGGCGCCGCGCTGTGCCAGCAGCGCTGCCACCGTACTTTTGCCCGAACCAATACCGCCGGTCAGCCCCAGTCGCCAGGCGCGTGCCATCGGCTACAGCCCGACGATCCGCAGGATGGTTTGCGGGCCGGCGAGCAGGGCGGTCAGGCCGGCGCCCGCCAGAAACGGTCCGAACGGGATGTAGCCGCCTTCGCGCAGCCCGCTGGAAAACTTCATGGCGATACCAATGATGGCGCCGATGACCGAGGCCATCAGGATGATCGGTACCAACGCCTGCCAGCCGAACCAGGCGCCCAGCGCGGCAAACAGCTTGAAGTCACCAAAGCCCATGCCTTCTTTGCCCGTGGCCAGCTTGAAGGCCCAGTAGACCAGCCAGAGCGAGACATAGCCGGCGGCGGCGCCCCAGACGGCGTCGGCCAGGGGCACGCGCGTCAAGCCCAGTGCGGCGGCGAGCAAGCCGGCCCACAGCAGCGGCAGGGTGATGTCGTCGGGCAACAAGGTGGTGTCCCAGTCGATCATGGCCAGCGCCAGCAGCGCGGCGGCGAAGCCGCACCAGGCCAGGCCGGCGGCGCTGACCCCCCAACGTACGCCGCAATAGAAAAACAGCGCGCCGGTGACCAGTTCGATGAGCGGGTAGCGCAGGCTGATCGGTGCCTGGCAAGCGCGGCATCGGCCACGCAGCACCCCATAGCTGAGCACCGGGATGTTCTCGAACCACGACAAGGTGTGACCACAGGCTTGGCAGCGCGAGCGCGGCACCATCAGGTTGAACGGCGCGCCGACCGGCGGGGCCTGCCCTTGCAGGTTGGCGCACTCGGCCTTCCACTGCGCCTCGAGCATGACCGGCAAGCGGTAAATGACGACGTTGAGAAAGCTGCCGATCAGCAGCCCCAGGATGCCCATCACCCCGGCGTCGAGTCCCAGCGCCAGCACCATCAGACGACCTGGCCGAGCTTGAAGATGGGCAGGTACATGGCCACGACGATGCCGCCAATGACGGTGCCCAAAATGACGATGATGATCGGCTCCATCAGGCTGGAGATGCCGGCGACCATGTCGTCGACTTCCTGCTCGTAAAAGTCGGCGGCCTTGCCGAGCATGTGGTCTATCGAGCCGGACTCTTCGCCGATCGCGCACATCTGCAGCACCATCGACGGAAACAGATTGGCGTTGGTCATCGCCGCAGTCAGCGCGGTACCGGTGGAGATCTCTTGCTGAATCTTGACCGTGGCCATTTCATAAACTGAATTGCCGGATGCCCCACCCACCGAGTCGAGCGCTTCGACCAGCGGCACGCCGGCGGCGAACATGGTTGACAGGGTGCGCGTCCAGCGCGCCACGCAGGACTTGTCGACCAGCACGCCAAAAATGGGCATTTTCAGCAACAGGCGGTCCATGAATTGCTGTACCTTGACGTTACGCCGCCAGGCTTGCATGAAAAAATAAAAACCGCCACCGATGCCGCCAAAAATGGCCCACCAGTATTTGACGAAAAACTCGCTCATGGCGATCACGACCAACGTCGGCGCTGGCAGGTCGGCGCCAAAACTGGTGAACACTTCCTTGAACGAAGGCACGACAAAAATCATGATCACCGCGGTCACCACAAAGGCCACGATCAGCACCGAGATGGGGTACATCAGTGCCGATTTGATCTTCGACTTCATGGCCTCGGTCTTTTCCATGTAGACCGCCAGCCGGTCGAGCAACTGGTCCAGAATACCGGCGGCCTCGCCGGCCTCGACCAGGTTGCAGTAGAGCGCATCGAAGTACATCGGGTATTTGCGGAACGCCACCGACAAGGACGTTCCGGTCTCGACGTCGCTGCGAATATCGTTGAGCAAGCGCGTCACGTTGGGATTGGGGTTGCCCCGGCCAACGATGTCAAAGGCCTGCAACAGGGGTACACCGGCCTTCATCATGGTAGCCAGTTGGCGCGTGAAGATGGCCATGTCCTTGGGCTTGATGGACCGGCCGGCGCTCATGCGGCGCTTCTTGATCTTGGTCGGCACGACGCCCTGGCGGCGCAAGGCCGCCTGCACCTGGTTCTCGCCGCCGGCGCGGGTTTCACCACGCACCTGTTTGCCGTTGCGGTCCTTGCCCTCCCATTCGAAGACAAATTCCTTGGTCGATTTTGCTTTTTCGGTTGCCATATGGTGACTGATTGCCTAAGGATTATTCGTTGGTCACAGCCAAAACTTCTTCAAGAGAAGTCAGCCCCGATTTGATTTTTTCCAGGCCGGCCTCGCGCAAGGTTTTGACGCCTTCGCGGCGGGCTTGTTCGCCAATTTCCAGTGCACTGCCGTCGCGCAGGATGATGCGCTGGATCTCTTCGCTGACGGGCATCACCTGGTACAGGCCGATCCGCCCTTTATAGCCGCCGTTGCAAGCGTTGCAGCCGACGGGGTGGTAAGGCTTCCAGCTGCCGTCGAGGTCGGCGGCTTGAAAGCCAGCGTCCAACAGCGACTGCTCGGGCAGGTCCGCAGCTTTTTTGCAGATCGGGCACAAGCGGCGCGCCAGACGCTGCGCCGTGATAAGCAACACGCTGGAGGCGATGTTGAACGGTGCAATACCCATGTTGCGCATGCGCGTGAGCGTCGACGGGGCGTCATTGGTATGCAGCGTTGATAGCACCAGGTGACCGGTTTGTGCGGCTTTGATGGCGATATCAGCGGTTTCGAGGTCGCGGATTTCGCCGACCATGATGATGTCGGGGTCTTGCCGCAGGAAGGCTCTGAGGGCCGCGGCAAACGTCAGGCCGGCCTTTTCATTGACATTGACCTGGTTGACACCCGGCAGGTTGATTTCTGATGGGTCTTCGGCTGTGGCGATGTTGACGCCGGGCTTGTTGAGAATGTTCAGACAGGTGTAGAGCGACACCGTCTTGCCCGAACCGGTTGGCCCGGTGACCAGGACCATGCCGTAGGGCCGCTGGATCGCGTCCAGCAGACGCGCCTTCTCAACGGCGTCATAGCCCAAAGCGTCGATGCCCAATTTGGCGCTGCCCGGGTCGAGAATCCGGATCACGATCTTCTCGCCAAACAGCGTCGGCAGCGTGCTGACACGAAAGTCAATGACGCGCTCAGGGCCAATCTTCAGCTTCATCTTGCCGTCTTGCGGCACACGTTTCTCGGAAATATCGAGCTTGGAGATCACCTTGATGCGTGAGGCCAGCTTGTCCTTGATGGCCACCGGCGGTGAGGCAATCTCGCGCAGCTCCCCGTCGATGCGAAAACGTACCCGGTAGTTGTGCTCGTACGGCTCGAAGTGCAAGTCGGAGGCGCGCATGCTGAACGCGTCGATCAGCATCTTGTGCAGAAACTTGACGACCGGTGCGTCGTCGACCTCGGCGCTGGCGACGCCGGCGCCGTCGGCCGCCGGTTCAGCGATCAGGTCGTCAAACTCAAAGTCGTCGCCGATGATGTTGTCGATCGTCTCGGTGGCCGACACTGAATGGGCGGCGACCATCTTCAGCAATTTGTCGTATTCGGCAACCACCCAGTCGACGCTCTGCCGGGTGGCAAACTTGATGCGCTCGGCAACGTGTTGATCGGACGGGTCGGCGGTGGCGATGATCAACCGGTTTTGCCGTTTGCCCAGAACGACCAAACGAAATTCCTGGCAGATCTTGTTGTCGAGCAGGCCCTTGGGCAACAGCTCCTCGCCGACCGCGTCCAGGTCAATCAGCGGCACGGCAAAGGCCAGCGACAGTGTGTGTGCCAGGTCCGAAGCTGACACGGCCCCCGAGCCGGTAATTTCGGCAATAAAGCTGCTGCGCTTGGATTGCGCCTTGCGGAAAATGTCCTCGGCCGACTTTTGCTCTATTTTGCCGGCCATGACCAGGGTGCGCCCCAGCCCCGGCAGGGTGCTGTCGGACGGCTCGTTTAACGGCATGACCACGGTACTCATAGACTGCGAATGTACTACCTGACGGCCTGATTGCCGCGTCTGCGGCGGCAAAGACGCTGCAGAAATTGCAAATATGCGACGTATTTACAGAATCAGAACAGTTCGACGTCGCCGACGTTGCCTATCGGCGCCGCCAAGCGGCCTGATTCCAGCAGGGTCTCGTAGCTGCAGACCTGGTTGCGGCCGTGTTCTTTGGCGAAATAGACCGCCTTGTCGGCACGCTCGATGGCCGTGGTTGGGGCGTCACCTGGCCGGATCTCGGTAAAGCCCACGCTGATGGTGATCGTACCGACTTGGGGAAAGCGGTAATTCTCGGTTGCGCTGCGTAGTCGCTGCAAGCCTGTGTCGGCCTGCGAACAGGTGTCACAGCGCATCAGGATGACAAACTCTTCGCCACCAAAGCGGTACAGCTGATCGTCAAAGCGAAAGGTACTTCGCATCACACGCGCCAATAACAGCAATACCTCGTCGCCGATCAGGTGGCCGAACTGGTCATTGACACGTTTGAAGTGATCGATGTCGATCATGGCCAGCCAGTAACGCTCCGTGCGGCGGTTGACCGTCGACGGCCGGGTGTCGGCGTCGCGCTGGTTGCTGCCGCTGGCTAGGGCGGCTGGGTTGCGGACCAGCGTTGCCTTGAGGAACGCGCCGTCAAAGGTCTTGCGGTTGAGCAGGTCGGTCAATGCGTCGCGTTCACCGTAATCAAGCAGGTTCTGAAAATTCTGATACAGGCGCAGCACGCCGTCGATCAGGTGCAGCTGTGTCGTCGACAAAGCCCGTCGGGTGCGAATTTCGAGAACGGCTTTTGCACCCGTCGAAGCAATCAGGGCAAAGCAATTCAATCCGCCAGATTTGTCTGCCAGCTGTGCTTTTTGCTGGGACAACACCTGTTGCCGCATCGGAAAGTCACTGGCCTGCGGCAAGTCTTCCAGGTCGGCCCAGGTTTCGGTGGACGTTGGCTGCGGCACGCCGTCTTCAATGTACGCACAGGTGAGCCAACGCGCCTGGTCGCGGTGGCCGACCCATCGCGCGATCAAGACCGCTTGCGGCTGCAGTAAATCGTTGAGCGTTTGCACCAGCGCAACGTCAAGCGATTGGCGGTCGCGCAACGCCGTCATGTCGGCCAGACGTTCAACGACGTTGCTCATGACAGCAGGGCCTGCGCGAACTCGCGTGCGTTGAACGTCTCCAGGTCTTCAAGCTGCTCACCGACGCCAATGAAGTACACCGGCACCGGCCGCTCGCGGGCGATGGCCGCCAGAATGCCGCCCTTGGCGGTGCCGTCGAGCTTGGTGACGATCAGTCCGGTCAGTTTCAGCGCGTCGTCAAAGGCTTTGACCTGGTGCAGCGCGTTCTGGCCGGTGTTGCCGTCAATGACCAACAGCACTTCGTGCGGTGGCATGCTGGCGTCGGGGTTGACTGCCGTGTCCCCCTGCGCGGCGGCGCTTGCCGGAGGGTCAGCAGGGCCGGTCTTCTGGATCACCCGCTTGATTTTTCTCAGCTCTTCCATCAGGTGTAACTGCGTCGGCAAGCGCCCGGCGGTGTCGACCAGTACGACGTCGCGTCCGCGAGCCTTGCCAGCGCTGACCGCGTCAAACGCCACGGCCGCCGGGTCGCCGCCGTCCTGGCTGATGATGTCGACGGTATTGCGGTCGGCCCAGACGCTCAACTGTTCGCGCGCCGCCGCGCGAAACGTGTCAGCCGCCGCCAACAGCACACCGGCGCCCGATTCAGCCAGGTGCCGGGTGATCTTGCCGATCGACGTCGTCTTGCCCGCTCCGTTGACGCCGGCGACCATGATGACGGTGGGTCTGAAGCGGCCAATGACCAACGGTTTTTGCAGCGGCGCAAGCAGCTCGCACAGGGCGTCGGTCAGCAGGCCTTTGACGGCTTGGGGATCGGTCGCTTTGGATTCCTTGACGCGCCGCTTGAGGTCTTGCAGCAGCCACTCGGTCGCGGCCACGCCGCTGTCGGCCATCAGCAACGCCGACTCCAGGTCCTCGTACAGCTCGTCGTCGATCTGTGTGCCGGTGAAAACGGTAGCGATGCTGCTGCTGGTCTTGCGCAGGCCGGCCTTGAGCCGTGACAGCCACGACGGCCGCTGCAAGGCGGTGGGCGCCTCTGCGGCGACACTAGCGGCTTGGACGCTCTGAGTTGGGGCGCCAAATTTTTTCTTGAAAAAACTGAACATTTGGACGATTCGTGATGTCACAGCATTCTATGAAACGACACACCTGGGCAATTTGGCGCGTTGGCGCCGGTCTGTGGGGCTTGTTTGCCGGCCTTGCCATCGCCTTCGCAATGAATACGGCACAAGCGCAGGTTGCCGAGGCCGTCACCGCGCAACAGTTCACCCTGGCCAACGGCCTGACACTCATCGTCAAGCGCGACCCGCGCGCGCCGACGGCGGTGCATATGTTGTGGGTGCGCGTCGGCTCAATGGACGAAGTCGACGGCAGTTCGGGGCTGGCGCACGTGCTTGAGCACTTGATGTTCAAAGGCACGCCCAGCGTTCCCGCGGGTGAGTTCTCGCGCCGTGTGGCCGCGCTGGGTGGACGCGAAAACGCCTTTACCAGCCATGACTACACCGGCTACTACCAGCAGATTCCGGCGGCGCGCCTCGAGGACGTGATGCGGCTGGAGTCGGACCGCTTTGCCAACATCGGCTGGTCCAACGACGAGTTCAAGAAAGAGCTCGAAGTAGTCAAGGAAGAGCGGCGCATGCGCACCGAAGACGAACCCATTGCCCGCTTGCACGAGGCCTTGAATGCGACGGTCTTTGCTGCCGCGCCGTACCGGCGGCCGATCGTCGGCTGGATGAGCGACCTGGACGCGCTGACCGCCGATGACGCGCGTGATTTCTACCAACGTTGGTACGTGCCGGCCAACGCCGCGGTAGTGGTGGTCGGCGACGTCAATGTGCAGCAGGTGCGGGCGCTGGCCGACAAGTACTACGGTGCGTTGCCGGCGCGCGCGCTGCCAGTGCGCAAGCCGCATCTTGAGCCGGTGCAGAGCGGGCTCAAGCGCCTCGAATTCAAAGCGCCGGCCGAGCAGGGGAACGTGGTGCTGGCCTTCAAGGTGCCGTCGCTGCAGTGGGCGGGCGACTCGGCGCAAGATGGCGACGCGCTGGCATTGACGGTGCTGGCGGCGGTGCTCGACGGCTACCAGGGTGCGCGGCTCGAGCGGGCGCTGACGCAAGGCGCCGATCGCCTGGCCGAAAGTGCTGGTGCCGACAACGGCTTGTGGGGCCGCGGGCCGCAGTTGTTCATGCTCGTGGGCGTGCCGGCGGCGGGCAAGTCGGCCAGCGACGTTGAGCGCGCGCTGCGCGCGCAGGTGCAACGCATCGCCCGCGACGGCGTCACCGAGCCTGAGCTGGCGCGCGTCAAGACGCAATGGGTTGCCAACCAGGTCTACAAGCGCGACTCGCTGTTCAACCAGGCGCGTGAACTGGGCACGCAGTGGGTGCAGGGCTGGCCGGTTGACGCCGACACCCAACTCATCGAGCAATTGCGTGCGGTCACTGCGGAGCAAGTCAAATCGGTCGCCGGTCGCTATTTTGGCGACGACCAGTTGACCGTGGCGCACCTGTTGCCGCAGCCGGTGGATGCCGGGCGCAAGCCGCGTGCAGCACCCGCCGGTTTACGCCACTGAATCTGATGAACCGCAACGGAACATTGACCATGTTTGATATAAAAAAGATAGCTGTATACGTAGTAAAAATATTGGCTACAGGTATTTTTATTGTAAATTCTGTTGGCGCCGCGATCCCCATCGAGCAATGGTCGCAAGCCAGTGGCGCGCAGGTTTTTCTGGTGCGAAACGCGGCCATTCCGATGGTCGACGTGCAGATCGATTTTGACGCCGGCAGCCGGCGCGACCCCGCAGCGCAAGCCGGCTTGGCCAGTGTCACGGCCGAGATGATGAGCAAGGGGCTGCGCAGCGGCGCACCCGGCGAGACGGCATTGGATGAAAACGCCTTGGGCGAAGCCTGGGCCGATCTGGGCGCGCGCTTTGACGCGAGTGCCAGTGCCGACCGCTTGAGTTTTTCCTTGCGCTCGCTTACCTACCCCGATCTGCTGTCGCGCGCCGTGCGCTTGGCGTCGCGGCAATTGGCCGAGCCGGCGCTGCCGCGCGACGTCTGGCTGCGCGAGCGACAAGGGCTGATAGCGTCCATCAAAGAGGCCAATACGCGCCCGGCAACGCTGGCGTCACGGGCGTTTTCGCAAGCCGTCTACGGCGACCATCCCTACGGTTTTGAAATGACTGAAGCGACATTGCTGCGGATCGATGTCGGCGACATGCAGGCGTTGCTGCGCCGCCTGATCGCACCGTGCCGCGCCAAGGTCACGGTGGTCGGTGCCGTCGATCGGGCGCAGGCTGATGCCTTGGTGCAGCAGTTGCTCGCACGCCTGAGCGCGCCGGCGCACGGCGCGCTCTGTGACGCCCTGCCGGCGTTGCCCGATGTGGCACCGCTGGTCCGCGCCGCCGAGGTGCACGTTGATTTCAACTCGGCACAGGCGCATCTGCTGATGGGGCAGCCAGGTTACAAGCGCGACGACCCCGACCACTTTGCCTTGACCGTTGGCAACTACATCCTGGGCGGTGGCGGTTTTGTCGCGCGCCTGACCCACGAGGTGCGCGAGAAGCGCGGCTTGAGCTACAGCGTCTATAGCGCTTTTGGGCCGGGTTTGCACTCGGGCGCCTTCACCATCGGGCTGGAGACGCGGCCCGACCAGGCCGAGCAGGCACTGACGGTGGCGCGTGCGGTGCTGGAAGAATTCGTCGCCAAGGGGCCGACGGCCGACGAACTGCAAGCGGCCAAGGCCAACCTGATCGGCGGCTTTGCGTTGCTGATCGACAGCAACCGCAAGCTGTTGGCTAACGTCGCCAACATTGCCTGGAACGATTTGCCGCTGAACTACCTTGACACCTGGACGCAGCGCGTCGACCAGGTAACCGTCGCCGACATCCAGGCGGCGTTCGCGCGCAAGCTGCATCCTGAAAAAATGGTGACGGTCGTGCTGGGCGGCGTCGGCAAGTAGGCTGGCGGCGCGGCGTTTCGGTCGTGCCGCGCAACGGTGATTGGGTTCCCCAGTGGCTATGATTCCACGCATGAAACGCTCTGCCGCCAAGCTTCCCCAGACCCTACAGCCAGCACGATCCGTGCGCGCGCACGAGGTACGCATCATCGGTGGCCTCTTCAAAAGGACCAAATTGCCGGTGGCGGACAAGCCGGGCCTGCGCCCGACGCCCGATCGGGTGCGCGAGACCTTGTTCAATTGGTTGGGCCAGGATTTGACCGGTTGGCGTTGCCTGGATGCTTTTGCCGGCACAGGTGCTCTTGGCTTTGAAGCAGCATCGCGCGGCGCTGCGGTGGTTCGGCTGGTTGAGCGCGATGCGGCGCTGGTGTCCCAATTACAGCGCATGGTGGCGCAACTTGGGGCCCGGGGCGTGTCGGTGGTGTGCGGTGACGCCCTGGCGCTATTGCCGGCAACGCCAGCCGGCACGATGGACCTGGTGCTGCTGGATCCGCCGTTTGACGCCGATGTGTTCGCGCCAGCGCTGGCGGCTGCGGCGCGGGCGATTGCGACGTCGGGCTGGGTCTATCTGGAAGCGCCCACGCGGTGGACCGACGAGCGGCTGGCGTCGTTGGGGCTTGGTGTGCATCGCTACCTCAAAGCCGGCGCCGTGCATGCGCATTTGTTGCAACACCTTGACGCCCCAGCGGCGCCGGCTGATGATCCGCCCGTTGAATAACCCATTGAATGACCATGACTTTCCCTGTGATTGCCGTCTATGCCGGCACCTTTGATCCGATCACGCTCGGCCATGAAGACATCGTGCGGCGCAGCCTTGGGCTGTTTGGCCGCGTCATCGTCGCCGTGGCCGCTGGGCATCACAAGAAAACCATGTTTTCGCTGGACGAACGCCTGGCACTGGTGCGCGGCGCGTTGCACGACTGCGCGCACGTGGAGGTTGCCGCGTTCGCTGGCTTGTTGCGCGATTTCGTCGTGCAGCGGGGTGCGCGCGTCGTCGTTCGTGGCGTGCGCTCGGTCAGCGACTTTGACTACGAAGCGCAACTGGCCGGCATGAATCGCGCGCTGATGCCCGAGGTTGAGACGGTGTTTTTGACGTCAGGCGACAAGTATCTGTATGTATCGAGCACGCTGGTGCGTGAAATCGCCAGTTTGCACGGTGACGTCAGCGCTTTCGTCTCGTCCGGGGTGCACCGGCAATTGCTCGACAAGGTGCGCGGTCAAGGTTGAAGTTGATTTGTTGTTTTACCGGAGAACCCTATGAAAATTCTCTTGCCTTTTGACGGCTCAGCGTCGGCGGTGGCCGCGGTGCAATCGGCGGTGAAGATGGTCGACGACGGTCTGGACGCGTCGGTGGTGCTGGCCAACGTGCAGGAGCCCGCCAGCTTGTACGAACTGATGGTGGCCCACGATCCACAACTGATTGAAAAGGCCAGCGCCGCCGCTGGTGCGCACACGCTGCAGGTGGCCCAGGCGATGCTTGAGGACGCAGGGATTGCGTATGAGAGCGAGGTTGCCAGCGGGGATCCCGCCAACACGCTGCTGGAACTGTTGGAAAACTACGGCTGTGACCTGGTGATCATGGGCGCCAGCGGCACCAGTACCTTGCGTAGCGCGTTGCTCGGCTCGGTGTCCAACGAATTGCTGCACGCCGCTGGCGTGCCGGTGATGATCGTCAAGGCGCCGGAGCAAGACAACAGCGACGACGCGTGATCGGTGCGACACCTAAAATTGCACCCCTCACTGATCCCACTTTGCGCGTAATTTATGGCCCTGCTGATCACCGACGAGTGCATCAATTGCGATGTCTGCGAGCCGGAGTGCCCCAACCAGGCGATCTTCATGGGGCCAGAGATTTATCAGATCGATCCCAGCAAGTGCACCGAATGCGTCGGCCATTTTGACGAACCGCAGTGCGTGCAGGTCTGTCCGGTCAACTGTATCCCGGTCGACCCGGCGCATGTCGAGAGCAAAGAAAGTTTGTGGCAAAAATATCGGCGCTTGCAGGTGCCGGCTTGAGTCAACGCCGCTGACGAGCGCCGCTCAGTGGGACGCCACTGGTGCCGCGGCTTGTGCCTTGGACGTGTGGCCTTTGCTGGGCAGCGCCTCAGGAACCCGTGCCGTGAAGTCTTTTGGCTTATGTGCGGCAAGCTTGGGACGTTTCGGATGGATCACCAGCAGCTGATCCTGTGTCGGTTTCGGCTTTTTCGTGGCGGTTTTGCTGCGTGCGGTCGCTTTGCTGGGCCGCGGTGCGGCGAACTCTTGCTGCAGCCGGGCCTGTTCCAACTGCTGGGCCAAATGCTCGCTCTTGCGGGTGGCCGCATCGGTGGCGGCCTTTTGCGCGGCGTCGCGCGAGTCGTCGATGTTCAGCACTTTTTCTTTGACGTGGGCGTCGTTGCATGGCGACTGGCTGTAGCGGTTGTCGCAGCGGTAGACGGTCTCGGCAGCAGCAACCATGCTGCACAGCAAACAGCTCGCCGCAAGGACACGCCAACCTGGTCGCCGAGGAATCATGATGTGCTGGCCGAAGGCGCCGCCGCGGTCTCTGTGCGCGCGGGCTTGGGGCGCGCTGGCTTACTGGTGTGGATGACCCGCATGGCGGCGTCCATCTCACCGGCCAGCAGTTGTGGCAAGGCTTTCAGGCAGCGGTCGATGGTTTGCGCGATGGCGATTCGGTGGTCGAGTGATGGTTTTTTGAGGACCCAGTTGACCACTTCGGACCTGTCGCCCGGATGGCCGATGCCCAGACGCAGGCGCCAGTATTGGTCGGTGCCGAGCTGCGCGTGAATGTCGCGCAGGCCGTTGTGTCCGGCGTGACTGCCGCCGAGGCGGAGTTTGGCTTCACCCGGGGCGATGTCGAGGTCGTCGTGGGCAACAAGAATTTCTTGTGGCGCGACCTTGAAAAACCGCGCGAGTGCGGCAACCGCCTTGCCGCTGAGGTTCATGAAGGTTTGTGGCTCGAGCAGCCAGACCGTCTGGCCCTGGACGGTCGTGCGGGCTGTCAGGCCATAAAAATTCTTTTCGACGGCCAAGGGTGCTTTCAAGGCATCAGAGACAGCGTCGAGCCACCAGAATCCGGCGTTGTGGCGGGTGTCAGCGTAATCGGGGCCGGGATTGCCCAGTCCCACAAAGAGGCGAATCATGAAGCGATTATGCCGTCGCAAAAAACAACAAGGCCCACCGAGGTGGGCCTTGTGCAGCGAGCGGCGTCGGTGCTTATTTCTTGGCGGCCGGCTTGGATTCAGCTTTGGCGGCCGGCTTGGCTTCAGCTTTGGCGGCCGGCTTGGCTTCGGCCTTGGCATCGGGCTTGGCCGCAGCAGCTTCAGGTGTTGCCTCGGCTGGGGCTTCGTCGCCGCCGGCAACAGCCACCACCGACACCACCACCGGGTTCTTGTCGCCACCATGGGTGACGACCTTGACGCCCTTGGGCATGGGGATGTCGGCCAAATGCAGTGAGCTGCCTTTTTTCAGGCCACTGAGGTCCACCTTGATGAATTCGGGCAGGTCAGCGGGCAGGCACAAAACTTCTACTTCGCTGAGCACGTGGTTGGCAATACACCCCTCGGACTTGACCGCCGGTGATTGGTCGTCACCGCTGAAGTGCAGCGGCACCTTCATGTGCAGGCGGGTGGTTGCGTCGACGCGTTGAAAGTCGACGTGCAGAATGAGTTGCTTGTAGGGGTTAACTTGCACATCGCGCAGCAGCACCTTGTGTTCGGTGCCCGCGATATCCATGTTCAGAACACTGGAGTGGAAGGCTTCTTTTTTCAGGGCGTGCCACAACGCGTTGTGGTCCAGCTCAATCAGCTTGGGCTCGCTGGCACTACCGTACACGATACCGGGCGTACGACCGGAAATGCGCAGACGGCGGCTCGCACCCGTACCCTGCTTGGAACGCTCAAAAGCGACGACTTTCATTGACTAACTCCTGGTAGGGACCGACCGCGACCAGTGCGACCCCGATTCAAAAAATCCACGCCTCAAGTCGAGTGCGCGGACGACGGCAATTTCTGCTCAGAAAAGGTTTTCCTGGTCAGAAAAGAAGCTCATGACCGATTTGCCATGGGCGATTCGATACATCGTCTCGGCGATCAGTGGTGCGACGCTGAGTTGACGAATTTTGGCGCAGTCGCGGGCGTTGGCGCTCAACGGAATGGTGTCGGTGACCACCACCTCGTCGAGGGCACTACCGGTACTGATGCGCTCAATGGCCGGGCCCGAAAAAATGGGGTGTGTGCAATAGGCGTAGACTTTTTTGGCGCCGCGCTGCTTGAGCACCTCGGCGGCTTTGACCAGGGTGCCAGCGGTGTCGATCATGTCGTCCATGATGACGCAGTTGCGGCCGTCGATTTCACCGATGACGTGCATCACTTCGCTGACGTTGGCTTTGGGGCGGCGCTTGTCGATGATGGCCAGGTCACAGCCGAGCTGCTTGGCCAGCGCGCGCGCGCGCACCACGCCACCGACGTCGGGCGATACCACGATCAGGTCGTCGTAGTTTTTTTGGCGCAAGTCGCCAAGCAACACCGGCGACGCGTAAATGTTGTCAACCGGAATATCAAAAAAACCTTGAATCTGGTCAGCGTGCAAGTCCATCGTCAGGACGCGCGCGACGCCGACGGCCTGCAACATGTTGGCCACGACCTTGGCCGAAATCGGCACCCGGCTCGAGCGCGGTCGGCGGTCTTGTCGGGCGTACCCAAAATAGGGGATGACGGCGCTGATACGTTCGGCCGAGGCACGCTTGAGCGCGTCGACCATGATCAGCAGTTCCATGAGGTTTTCGTTGGTTGGGGCGCAAGTGCTCTGCACCACAAACACGTCACGCGCACGCACGTTTTGCTTGAGTTCGACCGTCACCTCGCCGTCAGAAAAGCGACCGACATCGGCAGCGCCCAGTTCAATCTTCAGGTGGTGCGCAATGGCGGCGGCCAGCCCGGGATTGGCATTGCCGGTGAAAACCATGAACTCAGGGGGTTGATCGGCTTGCATGGGGATCCCAACTAAAAAACGCGAATGCTTTGGCGAGGACGGCGTCGACAGGTATGGCAATTTGGCAGGGGAGGAAGGATTCGAACCTTCGCATGCTGGAATCAAAATCCAGTGCCTTAACCAGCTTGGCGACTCCCCTACACGGGTGCAACGTGATCAACACGACGCACCGAAAATCAACTCAGTCGGCCCAACCCTGCAAAGGGTGCGCCGACAAGGTGTTGCATGACCTGACCTGCAAAGACTTGGGCGCCGTTGGCAGCTCAAAGTCGGGCAACATCCGCGCAAACACCGCACTTCCAGAGCCGGTCATTCTGCCGTTGAGCCCACAGGCTGCCAACCAGTTCAACGCCTGACTGACACCAGGGCACAGCTGCTGAGCAACTGCCTGCAAGTCGTTGTGACCAAAGTTAAACGGGTCTGCAACGAAGCCCGAGAGTATAGCTGCTTGCGTATCTCTTTTTAGGTCGGGATGCGAAAAAATTCGCTCGGTCGATACGCCAGTGTCGGGTTTGACCACCACCAGCCGAGTCGGCGGGAGTTGTAAGGGGTGAATTTTTTCGCCGATACCGCTGACCCAGGCGTTGTGTCCGCTCAGAAAAAACGGCACATCAGCGCCCAGGCGCAAACCAATGGCACGGAGCGCTTCAAGGCTGAGATGCAGCCCCCATAGGCGATTGAGGGCCAGCAGCGTGCTGGCGGCGTCGGATGAGCCGCCACCCATGCCGGCCTGGCTGGGGATGCGCTTCTCCACCGTGATGTGCGCGCCCAGCTTGCACGGGGCGGCGGCTTGCAGCGCCCGCGCTGCCCGGACGATCAAATCGTCGTCTGGCAACGTCGCACCAAGGTCTTCGCGGCTCAACTGCCCATTCGGGCGGACGTCAAAATGCAGGGTGTCGCACCAGTCGATCAAGGCAAAAACCGACTCCAGCAAATGGTAGCCGTCGGCGCGACGACCGACGATGTGCAAGAACAGGTTGACCTTGGCTGGGGCGCAAACGTCGAAGAGGGCCTTCATCGTGGCAATTGAAAAAACGTCGAAGCAGCTGTGTGTTTTACCGCTGGAGAACCAGGCGCAACTGCGCTCGCGGTTCTGGATGGTCGCGATGGGCCGCAATTTTGCCTTGGTCAAACTGTGAGAAGTCGGCTTGCCAGCCGTCGACGTCGACCGCCTTGCCGTGGAGCCATTGAAAAAGCGCTGCCACAGGCAAGTTCGAGCCCAGCGTTTGCGTCACCAGGTCCTGCAAATTGCCAAACTGGCGGCTGGCGTTGTGCATTTGCAGTTCGGCGCCCGCCGGCGTCCAGCGGATCGCTGCGGCCGTGCTGCCCAGTGGTGTCAGCAACAACAGCTCGCCGGCGTCGGCGTCGCCCTGAAGTTCAAAGGCGGCGCTGAACGACTGCGTCTGGGTTTGGCCCTGCGCCAGATCGGGCTCGGCGCGCAGGGCCAGACGGCCATGCCAAAATTCTAAAGAGTTTTGGCCTTCAGCCCTTTTGTTTAAAGCGCATCCAGCTATTAATAATATAGCTAAAAAACTACCAAAGAGACGTCGCAAAGCGCTTGTCGTCACAGCGCGACGCCCAAGCGCTTGATCGTCTCGCGCAAGGTTTCGTTGTCCGGGTTGAGTTGCAGGCCGTCGGCAAAAACCTTTCTGGCTGCGTCGCGTTGGCCCATCTGCCAGAGCACCTCGCCCAGATGCGCAGCGATCTCGGCGTCTGGCCGCTCGCCGTAGGCTTGACGCAGCAAGCGCGCCGCTTCGTCGTGGTTGCCGCTGCGAAAGTGCGCCCAGCCCAGACTGTCGGTAATGAACGGGTCGTTGGGTGCGAGCGCGAGCGCCTTGTTGATCAATTCGATCGCCTCGGGCAGTCGGCTGTTGCGGTCCGCCAGTGAATAGCCCAGAGCATTGAGCGGGTGCGGGTCGGTCGGCCGTGCGGCCATCAGCTGGCGTAACAGGCGTTCCATCTCTGTCAGATCGCCCAACTTTTCGGCAACCATCGCCAGGTCGTAGACCAGATCGGTGTCGTCCGGGAATTGTGTGATGAAGGTCTTGAGCGTGTCGCGCGCCCGTGCCAGCAGATTTTGATCGCGCAGCAGTTGCACTTCGGCCGAGCGCTTCAACCGGGCGTCACCGTCTGCGTGTTCCGGCTGGCTGCGGATCAGCGCGATCGCCTCGTCGATCTGGCCTTGCTTGGCTAGCAGTGCAGCACGACGAAGTTGCGCGCGTAAAACGTCGTCCGGGTTGTCAACTTTTTGCAGCCACTCCTGGGCTTTGGCCAGGTCCCGGCGCTGCTGGGCGATTTGCGCCAGCGCCAAATAGGCTTGGGAGCGTCCGCGCCGCGCGTCGCTGTTGGCTTTTGCTGCGGCGCTTGACTGGGTCAGTTCCAGATAGTGCAGCAGGTGTCGCTCGGCCGGGTCAAGTTGGCCCTGCTGCGTCAACAAGGCGCCGTCCACCAACCAGGCGTCTGGGTAGCTTGGCGTTTGCGCGCGCAGGTCTTGCAACTGCTGCAGCGCCTCTTGCTCGCGTCGGCTGTTGAGCAAGGTCTTGATGTAGGCCATGCGGAACTCGACGCGGGCGACGGGCAGGTGATTTTTGACCAGCGCCTCGGCGGAAGTCTGCCCGGCGCTCATCAGCGCCAGGGCCAGTAGTGCCGCGTGTTCGGAAGCGGGGTCTTGTGCCTGTGCCATGGTTGCCGCGTTCATCGCCGCAGGCAAATCGCCGCCCGCATGCCACAGCCGGCCCAGGCTGGCCCAGACCGTCGCCGACAGATCGGCTTGCTTGATCTGGTCGGCCAGCGCCGTCTGCACCACCGTTGCCGCCGCGGCCTTGTCGCGCACGCGGTCGTACAGGCCGGGCAGCGCCCAGATCAAATCGCGGCGCTCAGCGGCGGGCGTCAGCGCCAGCTCTTTCTTCAACGGTTCGCTCGTCTCGGCGATGCGATTGAGCCCCAGCAGGATCTGAAAGACGTAGCGATTGGCTTCGCGCGACATGGGCAGCGCCTTTGACCAGGCTTTGGCAGCGATTAATGCCGACTCGCCCGAGCGCGCCTGCAAGGCGATCTGCACTGATCGCTTGAACAACGCCGGATCGTTGGTCTTGCGCGCGGCGTCGAGCATGATGGCAAACGCCGTCCCCGGCTCCGCGGTGCGGGCGTTGAGCTCGCCGAGCAAAATTTGATAAAACAACGCGCCGCCCAGGCCCGAGTCCGGCGGGATTGCCACGGTTGCGGACGACGTCTGTGCCTGCAGCGTCGCGGCTGACGTCAAAAGCCAACTGATCAGAACGAGATGAAAGCGCATCCGGCCATAATAAACGAACGCTTCTACACGCACAGGCATGCCCGAATTACCCGAGGTTGAAGTTACCCGCCGCAGTTTTGCCGACGCCATTGCCGGCGCCACGATCAACGCCGTGCGCCTGGGCAAGCCGTTGCGCTGGCCGCTGGGCTGCGCGCCTGACCAGTTGCTGGGGCGGCGCGTCGTTGGCGTCGGACGACGTGGCAAATACCTGCTGCTAGAGCTTGATCGCGGTTGGCTGCTGGTGCATCTGGGCATGTCGGGCAGTTTGCGTTTTGCACTGGACTTGCCCGATGCGGGTCAACACGACCATTTTGATCTGCTGACGACGCACGGCACGCTGCGGCTGAACGACCCGCGGCGTTTTGGTGCGGTGGTGTTTGTTGTCAGCCTCACGGATATGCGGGCCACCAAGTTGTTGGGCAAGTTGGGTATGGAGCCGTTGGGTGACGACTTCGATTTGTCGCGCTTTCATGGTGGTCTTCAACGGCGTCACGTGGCGGTCAAACAGGTGCTGCTGGCCGGCGAACTGGTGGTTGGCGCGGGCAATATTTATGCCTGTGAAAGTTTGTTTTTGGCTGGCATTCGGCCAACGCTGCGCGCCGACCGCCTGAGCTTGCGGCGCGCCGCCGTGCTGCGTGATGCCATCCGTCAGGTGTTGGCCCGTGCGGTAGTGCAGGGCGGCAGCACGCTGCGCGACTTTTCCAGCGCCGACGGCAAGCCAGGCTACTTTCAACAAGAGGCAATGGTGTACGGGCGCGCGGGCGAGCCGTGTCGGCAATGCCAGACGCCGATCAAAGTCATCCGCCAGGGCGCTCGGTCGACGTTTTATTGTCCGGTCTGCCAGCGCCGATGAATCAAGGCGGCGCGGGCAGCGGTGCTATATTGGCCCGAGGGAAAAGTTTCGGAGGTAGTTTGGGAACATCATTCAACGAAAAGTTTGACCAGCACGCGGCCTGGCGGCGCGAGTTCGCGCTGCGTCTGAAGTTGATGGCGCAGTGGCTGAAAGACCAGGATTTGCTCGACGCTTCGGTCGAGGAGCGCTTGCAGCGCTTGCAGGCGCAAGTGCGCGCCGACAAGGTGATGGTGGCATTCGTGGCCGAGTTTTCGCGCGGCAAGTCGGAACTGATCAACGCGATTTTCTTTGCCGGCTACGGTCGGCGCATCATGCCCGCCAGCGCCGGGCGCACGACGATGTGCCCCACCGAGATGGCTTTCAACCGCGAAATCCCACCTTGCTTACGATTGTTACCCATTGAAACCCGACTCCAGCCGCAGTCCTTGATGGAATGGCGCATGGTGCCCGAACAATGGCAGCGCACGGACCTTGAAGTCAACAACCCCAAGCAATTGGCCGAGGCGTTCTCCAAGGTGGCCGAAACGCGGCGGGTCACGCTGGAGGAAGCTCGCGCCCTGGGTTTTTGGCAAAAGCAGCCGTCCGAACAAAGCCCACTGCAGGACGCCCAAGGCCTGGTTGAAGTGCCCAAGTGGCGCCACGCGCTGATCAACATTGCTCACCCCCTGCTCAAGCAGGGCTTGGTGATTCTCGATACACCGGGCCTCAACGCCATTGGCGCCGAGCCCGAGTTGACGCTCAGTCTGATCCCGCAGGCGCAAGCCGTCGTCTTCATCCTGGGTGCCGATACCGGGGTGACGCAGTCAGACTTGTCGATCTGGCAAGAGCATCTGGTCGACGACGGACGCGATGCGGCGGCGCGCTTGGTTGTGCTCAACAAGATTGACACGCTCTGGGACGCGCTCGACAGCCCGCAGGACGTGCAAGCGCAGATCGACAAGCAGCGCCAAAATTCTGCCGACATACTGCGCGTGCCCAAAGACGTCGTGCTGGCGGTATCGGCGCAGAAAGGGCTGGTCGGCAAAGTCACGCAAGACGATGCGCTGCTTGAGCGCAGTTGCCTGGCCACGCTGGAAGAGGCGTTGAGCCGCGACATCATGGGCCGGCGGCAAAAGATCTTGGGCGCAGCCGTTGAGCACGGCATTGCCGCACTGCGCGGCGAGACGGCGCGTTTTGTGCACGTGCGCCGTCGTGATCTGGTCGAGCAGTTGCTCGAGCTCAAGGGTTTGCAAGGCAAGAACGCGCCGGTGATTCGCAACATGCGCGCCCGCGTTGCCCAGGAGCAAGCAGACTTTGACGCCGCTGGCGTAAAGATCCATGCGGTGCGCTCGGTGCATCTGAAGCTGATGCGGGAAATTTTTGCCTTGCTCGGCTCGGTGGCGCTGAAAAGCGAAATGGCCCAACTGTCCGAAACGCTCAAGCAGCGCGGTCTGAAGCTGGGCATCAAACGTTTGTACGGCGATACGTTTGCGCGTTTGCGCGCCAATTTGCAGCAGGTCCACGCCAAGAGCATGGAAATTCACGCCATGTTGGCGGCGATGTTTTTGCAGCTCAATACCGAGTACGGCTTCTCGCTGCTGGCACCCGAGGAGCCGCGCATCGATCCGTATCTGGCGGACCTGGACCTGATCGAGCGCAGCCATGTGCAGTACCTTGGCCTGGGCAACGCCTTGCGTCTGGCACAGCCGGAGTTTGCCGATCGCCTGGTGCGCGCTTTGTCCGGACGCCTGCGCAACGTCAACGAGACGGCGCTCGGTGACATCGAGGTGTGGAGCAAATCGGCCGCCGCGCAGCTGGATTCGCAGTTGCGCGAGCGGCGGCGCAACTTCGTGCGGCGGCTGGAAGCGATCGACCGCATCGCCGACGCGTCGCACGGTCTGGACGAGCGCATCGCCGAGGTCAATCGCCGTAGCGCTGAAGTCGACCAGGTTGAGCTCAAGCTGGTGGAACTGACCGATTCCCTGATGCAAATGGTCACGCCCGAGCGTTTTGGCGTGGCGCTGCCGGCGTAGGCGCTGGGTGCGCAAACAAACCAAGGCGACCTTCGCGCAAGCGCTGGTGCATTGGCAGCAGCGCCATGGCCGCCACGACCTGCCCTGGCAGAACACCCAGGATCCTTACCGCGTCTGGTTGTCCGAGGTCATGCTGCAACAGACGCAGGTGGCCACCGTGCGCGCTTACTTTGATCGTTTTTTGCGGCGTTTTCCGACGCTGCGGGCGTTGGCCGAAGCGCCGTTGGACGACGTGCTGGCGCTGTGGAGCGGCCTGGGCTATTACAGCCGCGCGCGCCATCTGCACCGTTGCGCGCAACAGGTGGTTGCTGAGTACGGAGGCCGCTTTCCGCAGGCGGCGGCGGTGTTGCAGCGCCTGCCGGGCATTGGTGCGTCGACGGCGGCGGCGGTGGCGTCGATCTGTTTTGGTGAACGGGTTTCGATCCTCGATGGCAACGTCAAACGGGTGTTGACGCGCTACCTGGCGTTTGCGGATGACCTGGCCCGGGCGGCCAGCGAGCGGGCTTTGCGTGCCCAGGCCGTGGCCTTGTTGCCCGATGCCGATCTGCAGCAAACCATGCCGATTTATACGCAGGCGTTGATGGACCTGGGCGCGACGCTGTGCACGCCCAAGCGGCCGCAATGTGTAGTGTGTCCGCTGCAGCAAAACTGCCGCGCTGCCCAGCTGGCGTGTGCAGAAAAATTTCCGGTCAAATCGCGGCAACTCAAGCGGCGTGCCGAAGCGATCTGGCTACTCTGGGCGCAGACGCCGGCCGGGGCCGTCTGGCTTGCCAAGCGACCAACGCCCGGTGTCTGGGCGGGGTTGTATTGCTTTGCACTCTTCGCCAGCCGGAGCGATCTGCTGGCGGCGTTGCCCGCTGAGTCGGCCGCCGAGGTGCTGGATTTGCCCGCCTTCAAGCACGTGCTGACGCACAAAGAGTTGCACCTGCATCCGGTGCACGTCGTGCTGCTGCCGGATCAGGCGGCGTCAAGCGCCGGCCAATGGTTCGGCGCAGCACAATGGCCGGCATTGGGCTTGCCGGCGCCGGTGCGGCGACTGTTGACCGAGCCGGGGCACGGTGTCCGCGGCGCGGGCTAATTGACGTCGATTTCGCGGTGACGCCTGAGCGTCGCCCACTGTCGCTTGAAATGCGCGCTGAGCTGCTCGACAAAATAGACCGAGCGGTGTTGCCCGCCGGTGCAGCCAATGGCCACGGTGACGTAGCTGCGATGGTTTTGCGACAGCGCCGGCAGCCATTGATCGAGAAAGGACTGGATGTCGTGCAGCATGCGAGTGACTTCGGGCTGCTGTTGCAAGAACTGCTGGATCGCTGCGTCGCGACCGGTGAGTGGGCGCAGCTCAGGCTCGTAGTGCGGGTTGGGCAGCATACGCACGTCAAAAACAAAATCGGCGTCGCTGGGAATGCCGCGCTTGAAGGCGAACGACTCAAACACCAAGGTCATTTGCTCGCTCGGCGCGCCGATGAAGGCCTTGACGTAGCTCTGTAGTTGCGTCGGCCGAATGGTGCTTGAGTCGATCACGTGCGCCCGCATGCGCAAGTCACCGAGCAAATTGCGCTCCAGCTCGATGGCTTCGGTCAGGGCGTGGCGCTCATCCATGGCCACGCCGCCCTGTACATTGAGCGACAGCGGGTGGCGCCGCCGGGTTTCCGAGAAGCGCCGGATCAAGGTGTCGGTCGTAGCGTCGAGAAAAATCGAGTCCACCTGATACCCTTCGCCCTTGAGGTGCTGCAGTTGTGCCGGCACCAGCGGCAGCGAACTGGCGCTGCGCACGTCCATGGCAATGGCCAGGCGCCGGGCGCAGTTGTTGTGCTCCAGATTGACCAGCGCCAGCAACAGCTCGGGCGGCAGATTGTCGACGCAGTAAAAGCCCAGGTCCTCCAGCGCGTGCAGCGCCACCGATTTACCCGAACCCGACATGCCGGTGATCAGGACAATTTGCAACGGGCATTCTGCGCTGGGCATATCAGTTCAGTTCGCCGGGGTTTCATGCAGCTGCAGCAGGTCGCGGGCGTGCGTCAAGGTGCTGGCCATGATGCGCTCGCCGCCGAGCATGCGCGCCAGTTCGTCGACACGCGCGTCGGCGGAAACAAGGGTCACGGTACTGGCTGTGCTATTGCCAACCCGCTGCTTGCGCACCACGCCGTGCTGGTTGGCACAGGCGGCCACTTGCGGCAGGTGCGTGACGGCCAGTACCTGCCGGTCGGCGCCTAGCTGGCGCATGAGACGACCCACGGTTTCGGCCACCGCGCCGCCAACGCCGGCGTCCACCTCGTCAAAGATCAAGGTCTGCGCCGCGCCCAGCTGGCTGGTGGTGACCGCAATGGCCAGTGCCAGGCGCGACAACTCGCCCCCGGAGGCCACCTTGTTGACCGGCCGGGGCGTGCTGCCGGCGTGGCCGGCGACCAGAAATGTGGCCTCCTCCAGGCCAAATTGCATCGGCTCGCGCGTCGGCGTCAGTTGCACCTGGAAGACGCCACCGGCCATACCCAATCCTTGCATTGCCGCGGTGATTGTTTGCGCCAGGCGCGGCGCGCTGCGCTGGCGGGCGCGGGTCAGTGTGTGTGCCTGCTGCTGGTAGTCTTGCCACGCCTGATCGACGGCGACCTGCAGCGTTTGCAAGTCAGCTGCGGCGTCCAAAGTCTGCAATTGCTGTTGCCAGTCGCGTAACAGGGCGGGCAGTTCTTCGGGAGGCCTTTTGTAGCGACGCGCCAGCGTCACCCACTGCGCCAACCGGTCGTCGAGGGTCTGCAAACGCGACGGATCGAGTTCGGTTTGACGCAGGTAGGACCGCAGGCTGTGAGAGGCGTCGTCGAGTTGTGCCAAACTTGATGCCAAAATGGCACCTAGCCCTTTGAATTCAATCTCTATGTGCTCTTGTTTTTGTAACAAATTGAGGGCCGCGCCGAGCTGGCTGCTGGCGCTTGATTCGTCTTGTTCCAGGTGGTTGAGCGCCTGCGCCGCGGCGTCGAGCAGCGCCTGCGCATGCGACAAGCGGGTGTGTTCGGTATTGAGCGCGGGCCATTCGTCTGCCCCCGGGGCGAGTTTTTCGAGCTCGCCGATTTGCCAGTTCAGACGCTCGCGCTCGTCTTGCAGCGTCGCCTGTGCGGTGCGTGCTCGGTCCAGTTGCGTTTGGGCCTGGCGCCAACTGTGCCAGGCGCTGGCGACGGCGTCGGTGGACACTTGCGCGTAGCCGTCGAGCAGGGTGCGGATGGCCTGCGGCCGGGCCAGGCTTTGCCAGGCGTGCTGGCCGTGAATGTCGAGCAGTTGCTCGCCCAGTGTGCGTAACTGGGTGGCCGTGGCCGGACTGCCGTTGATCCAGCCGCGGCTCTTGCCTTGCTGGTCAACCGTGCGGCGCAACAGCAGGTCGCCGCTGGCGTCAAAGCCGGCGTCCTCGAGCCAAGCGGCAATCGCTGGGTCGCCGTCGAATTCGGCGCTGACGTCGGTTCGCTCGGCACCCTCGCGGATCATCTCGACACCGGCGCGCCCGCCGGTGACCAGCTGCAGCGCGTCGATGAGAATCGATTTGCCGGCGCCCGTCTCACCGGTCAAAACGGTGAAGCCACCGCTGAGTTCGAGTTCGAGCTCCAGCACGATGACAAAGTCGCGCAGGACGATGCGGTTGAGACTCACGCTACGGCCACCCCTTCGTTCCAGTGCAATTTTTCGCGCAAGGTATCAAAGTAAGACCAACCCTTGGGGTGGAGAAAGCGCACGTGGTGTTGCGAGCGCGTGACCTCAATGCGATCGCCGTGCATCAGCGAGGCCAGCGACTGCATGTCAAAACTGGCGCTGGCGTCGCGGCCCGCGACCAGTTCGATGGCGATGTGCGAGGTGTTGGCCAGCACGATTGGCCGGTTCGACAAGGTGTGCGGGGCGATCGGCACCATCACCCAGCCGGGAATCGACGGGTGTAGCAATGGGCCGCCGGCTGAGAGTGCGTAGGCCGTGGAGCCGGTTGGCGTGGCGATGATCAAGCCGTCGGCGCGCTGGTTGGCGACGAAATGGCCGTCGACCTCGACGCGCAGCTCAACCATGCCTGAGGTCGCGCCCCGGTTGACGACCACGTCGTTCATGGCCATCGCCGTGTAGACGCAGTCGCCGCCGCGCAGCACCCGCGCGTCCATCAGGCTGCGGTGGTCTTCGGTGTATTGGCCGTGCAGCATGACCTCCAAGGTGGCGGCAAACGCCTGATACGGGACGTCGGTGATGAAGCCCAGACGACCCTGGTTGATGCCGATCAGCGGTACGCCATAGGCGGCCATTTGCCGACCAATGCCAAGCATCGTGCCGTCGCCTCCCACCACCAGCCCCAGGTCACACTGTTGGCCAATCTGCGCCAGCGACAACTGGCTGTAGCCCGATAACCCCATGTTGCGGGCGGTGTCTTGCTCCATGACCACGTCGCAGCCCTGGCTGTGCAGGAAATCGGCGACCGCACCGAGTGCCGCCCGCGCGCTGGCTACCGTCGCATTGCTGAAGAACGTCTGGTACTTGCCGATCAACGCAACGAGTTGAAACTTCGATTTCATAGATAAATTACATCACTAAAATGCCCCGATGCTCGACGACCGCGCCAAGTTGCTGTTGAAAGCGCTGGTTGAGCGCTATATCGCCGACGGGCAGCCCGTGGGCTCACGCACCTTGTCCAAGGCCTCCGGGCTGGAGCTGTCGCCGGCGACGATCCGCAACGTTATGTCTGACCTGGAAGACCTGGGTCTGATCGTCAGTCCGCATACCTCCGCCGGGCGCGTTCCCACGGCCAGGGGCTACCGGCTTTTTGTCGACACCATGCTGACGGTTCGGCGCAGCGAACTGCCGGGTCATAGCCTGGCGCATGACCAGCCGCAACGAGTTATCTCCAATGCCGCCAATTTGCTGTCGAACCTGTCGCAGTTTGTCGGTGTGGTGGTGGCGCCACGGCGCACCTCGGTGTTCCGGCACATCGAGTTCTTGCGACTGTCCGAGCGACGCGTGCTGGTGATCATCGTCTCGCCCGAGGGCGACGTACAAAACCGGGTGATCTTCACCGAGGTCGACTACCAGCAGCAGCAGCTGGTTGAGGCGGCGAACTTCCTGAACGCGCATTACGTCGGCCTGGACATCGAAGAGGTGCGCCAGCGGTTGAAGTCTGAGGTGGAGTCGCTGCGCGCCGAGATCGCCAGCCTGATGAACGCTGCCGTGGCGGCCAACTCGGAGGTGGTGGCGCAAGCGCAGGACGAAGTGATCATCTCCGGCGAGAAAAATCTGCTGTCGGTCAGTGACTTTGCCAACGACATGGGCCATTTGCGCCGAGCCTTCGAGCTGTTCGAGCAAAAGGCGCAACTGATGCGCCTGCTCGACGTGACCGGGCGTGCCGACGGGGTGCGCATCTTTATCGGTGGCGAGAGTCAGGTCGTGCCGATCGAAGACCTGTCCATCGTCAGCGCGCCGTATGAGGTCGACGGGCAAGTGGTTGGCACGCTGGGCGTGATTGGGCCAACGCGCATGGCCTACGACCGCATGATCCAGATCGTCGACATCACCGCCAAGCTGGTCAGCAACGCGCTGAGCTATCGCAAGTAGCGTCGACGTTCTCGACTGCGCGGTCCACTTAGAATGACGACCCTCGGGCCTATAGCTCAGCGGTTAGAGCAGAGGACTCATAGCGAAAGTTGTGCACCAGTGGACGAAAGTTGCTGTGTGAATGGTGTCAAATTCGGTGAAAGCTACGTGCATTTTGCATAAGCCAACGCCGAGCGAAGCCCAGGCGGTGCGCCGCCCGGGAACGTGTAGAGACTTGACGGCACCCGCCTACGTGCAATGCATACGGTGAAGGCAAAGTCCAGGGAGCGGCGAAAGCCGCACAAACCCGAATCCTTTGGTCGTAGGTTCAAATCCTACTGGGCCCACCAATCACCCGTTGCCCGCTCGCGCGGCGGCGTCGCGCTTTCCCTATGGATGCCTTGAGTAACTTGCCAATTCGCGTCAGCCTGTGTTGTCCTGTGGCCGACGCCGAGCCCTGGCTGGCCGGTTTGCGTGCAGCGTTGCCGCAGGCCCAGGTGGGTTTCTGGCAGCATGGTGCCGCGCCGGCCGATGTGGCCGTTGTCTGGGCGCCGCCGCAAGCTTTTTTTGACGAGCAGGCGCAGCTCAAGGCGATCTTCAATATGGGTGCCGGTGTCGATGCCTTGCTCAAATTGCGTTTGCCGGCGCAAGCGCAGGTCGTGCGCCTGCAAGACGCCGGCATGGCCGTGCAAATGGCCGAATATGTTTGTCAGGCAGTGATTCGGCATTTTCGCGACATCCCTGCCTACGCCGACGACCTGCGCGCCGGGCATTGGACCAACTATCCACCGCGGCTGCGCAGCGACTTTCCGGTTGGCGTGCTGGGCCTGGGCGTGCTGGGTGCCCGCGTGGCGCAGGCCTTGCGCCATTTCGAGTTTCCGGTCAACGGCTGGAGCCGGTCGCCCAAGGTACTTGCGGGTGTGCGCAGCTTCAGCGGCACCGCGCAGTTACCGGCGTTTTTGGCGCAGACCCGGGTTTTGGTCAATCTCCTGCCGCTGACCACGCAAACCGTCGACCTGCTCAACCGCGATACCTTGCAGCGCTTGCTGCCCGGCGGCTACGTCATCAACGTCGCCCGTGGCGCGCATGTCGTCGACGACGATCTGCTGGCGCTCATTCGCAGTGGCCATCTGGCCGGTGCGACCTTGGATGTGTTTCGCAGCGAGCCCTTGCCCGCCGATCACCCGTTTTGGAATGAGCCCAAAATCATTCTGACGCCGCATACGGCCGCCCGCACGCTACGCGCTGACAGCATTGCGCAAATTGCCAGCAATATCGCCGCACTGCAGCGCGGCGAGCCGTTGCGTGGTGTCGTCAACGTCGCGCAGGGGTACTAGCCGACGTTGCTGGCGCAGTGGCGCAAAGCCTGGCGCAAGACGTCGGCCAGCGGCTGTTGGCCCCGCGCCAGACCGTTGGCCCGGGCGTCGGCCGCTAGGGCGGCAAACCCCGGCGTAATCGCCCAGCGTTGGGCGGCCAGGCCAAACAGCCGGTGCGTTAATTCGACCAATTCACCAACAAAGGCGGCTGTCGGTTGTTCAACCAAGGTGTATTTGGCTTTGTCCAGCGACGCGATGGTGACTTTCCAGCCCGTGTCGTGCAGCATGCCAAGCAAATAACCGTCAAAGCCCGCCTGGCCGGCGGCGTCGGCCAGATCGGCCGCGCGTTCGGCCAACGCTTCAGAGTGTTCCCACAGACGGGCGATGGCGCGCGCGTGCGGTGAACCAGCGGTGCCGACGGTGCTGCGGTAAATCGGCTTGAGCACCACTCGGGCGATGGCCGACTGCAGCCCGGCAGAGCCAATGAGGCGAATGCCCTGCTCCAGGTCGGTGACTTCGCCTTGGGCCCGGTAATACGGGCTGCTGGCCAGGCGCAAGACTTCGGCCGCCAGTAGCGGCTCCTTACTGACCCGCTGGGCGATTGCTTGCAGGGGCAACTGGGTTTCCCGCAGCAGCGCGATCAGCTGTGGCACCACTTCAGCGGCACGCGGCAAGAGGGCGTCGGGCACTGTCGGCAAATCCAGCACGGCCTGAAGTATCTCCAGCGTGTGCTGTTCGTGCGCTGTCATCGGCTTCATCGCGGGTGTCCACTGGCCGGCCAGCCACGGAATAAAGGGCGGTGGAGCGGGTTCGTTGGCCGCGGTCGACGCGACCGGTTGCGCCGGTGCAACGGCTGCGGCAGGGACCGGCGGGCTGGGTTTGGACGGCGCCGGTGCGACCGGTTGGGCCACCGCCGGCGACCAGAGTCGTTTGAACCAGCTCATGATCGTCGCCGCCTTGCCACCGCTCTCGAACGAATGCCTGTCATGGACAACCTCCTTGTTTTATCTGTTGGCGAACTGTGATGATTGACTGTAGCAGACCTGGCGCGCGCTGCCGCGCCGACGCGCCCTTGGGCACAGCCCAAGCAACGGTTCCGCGCTGGACTCGACGGCGTTGGCCATTGGCGGGTAAAGTCGCCGTGTCCTGTCTTTGCCACGAACTCTTATGAAGATTCCCTCGCGCGTCAAACTGGTCGAAGTTGGTCCACGTGACGGCCTGCAGAACGAGAAGCAATCGGTGCCGATGGCCGTCAAGGTGGAACTGGTGCAGCGCTTGCAAGATGCCGGCCTGCGCGAGATCGAAGTCACCAGCTTTGTGTCGCCCAAATGGGTTCCACAGATGGCCGACAACGTCGGCGTCATGGCTGCCATGGGGCGGCGTGCCGACGTGCGGTATTCGGTGCTGACACCCAATCTGCAGGGATTGACGGCGGCGCTGGCCTGTCGGCCCGACGAGATCGTCGTCTTTGGCGCGGCCAGCGAGGCGTTCAGCATGAAGAACATCAACTGCACCATCGCCCAAAGCATCGAGCGATTTGCACCGGTCGTCGCCGCTGCCCGGGCTGCAGGTGTGGCGGTGCGCGGGGCGATGAGCTGTACGGTCGGGTGCCCCTACGAAGGCGACATTGCGCCGGCGCGCGTCGAGACGCTGGCGCGTTTGATGAAGGACATCGGTGTGCAGCGCGTCGACGTGGCCGATACCACTGGCGTGGGCACGCCGCTGAAGGTGCAGCGGGCCATTGCGGCGGCACTCAAGCATTTTGATGTAGACCACGTCTCGGGCCACTTTCACGACACCTACGGCCAGGCGCTGGCCAACACGCTGGCGGCGCTGCAAATGGGCGTCTGGAATTTTCAGTCGTCGGTGGCCGGCCTCGGGGGGTGTCCGTACGCCAAGGGTGCGACCGGTAACGTCGCCACCGAAGACCTGGTTTACTTGCTGCACGGCATGGACGTCGACACCGGCGTTGACCTGCCTCGGCTTATCGACGCCGGGCAATTCATCAGTGATTTTCTTGGGCGGCCGAGCAACTCACGCGTGGCCAGAGCGTTGCTGGCCAAGAGGTGCGCATGATGCGTGCGACCGAAATCAACGCCTTGCCCGAGGGCGTCCAGCGCGTGACCATGGCGCTGCGCGACAAGGGGCATCCACATGCGCCGGTGATGTTGCGCGAGGCGGCGCGTACCGCCCAGCAGGCGGCCGATGCGCTGGGCATCCAAGTGGGGCAAATCGCCAAGAGCATCGTCTTTCGGCGCAAACCCGACGCCGTGGCGGTGTTGGTCATCACCTCGGGCGATCGCCGTGTCGACGAGAAAAAAGTGGCTGCGCTCGTTTGCGCGCCAGGCCAGCAGCTCTGCCGTGCCGACGCCGACTTTGTCAAGGCCAGCACCGGCTTCTCGATCGGCGGCGTTTCGCCGGTGGGGCAGGTCACGTTGCCAGTGACGTTGATCGACCGCGACTTGTGGCGCTTTGATGAAATTTGGGCCGCTGCCGGCCACCCGCATGGCGTCTTCAAGCTGCATCCCAATGATTTGACACGCCTGACCGGTGCACCGCTGGCCGACGTCGTGGTCCAGGAGACGCGTTGATGTTTGCTGAGAAAGCTATTAAAGTTATAGTTGCTACCGCAGAAGATATAAGGGAAGGAAGCGTTAATTACGCTAAGGCGCTGCCGTCGCCGTGCATGTCGGTGTGCCAGATGGATGCGGCCACGGGGCACTGCCAAGGCTGCCTGCGCACCCTGGCGGAAATTGCGGATTGGGGCAACGCCGACGAGGCGTACAAACGTCGGGTCTGGCAGGCCATCGCGGCGCGCGCGGCATCGCTGTTGGGTACTGGCGCAGCGGATCGTTGCAAGGCGACGGATGAAATGTCATGAAGCACATCACTTTTTACCTCGACTTTATTTCGCCCTACGCCTATCTGGCGTTCGAGAAGCTGCCCGCGGCGTTGATGGGCTGCAGCTATACCGTCAGTTACCGGCCGGTGCTGTTCGCCGGCTTGCTCAAACACCACGGGCACAAGGGGCCGGCGGAGATCGCTGCCAAGCGCGACTGGACGTATCGGCAGGTGCTTTGGCTGGCGCGCCAACACGGTGTTGATTTGCAATTGCCAACGCGGCATCCGTTCAATCCGCTGGCGCTGTTGCGTCTGGCGCTGGCGTGCAGTCGCGACGGTCGGCCTAACCGCTACGTTTGCGAAACCATTTTTCGTTACGTCTGGTGTGGTGGCGCCGACGCCGAAGACCCGGCGCGCTGGCAGGTACTGCGCGACCATCTGGCGCCCACGCGTGACCCGGCTGGCGAAGCAGTCAAGCGTGAATTGAAAGCCAGCACCGACGCCGCCATCGCGCAGGGGCTGTTTGGCGTGCCGACGTTGGTCGTCGATGACCACCTGTTCTGGGGTCTGGACGCGCTACCGATGCTGCGCGCGCTTCTCGACGGTGACGCCTGGTTTGACAGCCACTGGGCGTTGGCCACTCAGGTGCGCTGATCAACCGCCGGTCTCGACCGTAAAGGACTGGTTCTTGCCCTGTGCGAGTAACGCGGCCGCCTGTTTTAGCGCATCGCTGAGCGACGCCTTGAGGGTGTGCGGCGGGTTGATGACGAACACGCCGCTGGCCGGCAGGCCGGGTCGCACCACGTCGCCGGCATCGTCATGGGTGAGTTTGCTGGACTTGACAGTCAGCGTCGCGTCAAGCCAGGGGCGGCTGGCTTGTTGCGCCAGTGTCTTGAGCTTGCGCGGCAGGGCGTGCGCTTCGGGGCGGGGAATGATCGGGTACCAGACCATGTAGGTGCCGGTGGCAAAACGCTTGAGCGCGTCGGCCAACAGGTCGACAACGCGCCCATAGTCGCTTTTGATTTCGTAGCTGGGGTCACACAGGACAAAGGCGCGTCGCGATGGTGGCGGTAAGAACTTCCTGAGCCCCTCGAAGCCGTCTTCCTGCAACACGGTGACCAAACGCCCGGCGTCGAGTTGCGCGACGTTGGCCTTCAGTGTCTTGGCGTCGGTCGGGTGCAGTTCAAAAAGCCGCAAGCGGTCGCGATCGCGCAGGCAGCGCTGCACCAAGAACGGTGAGCCAGGGTATACGGCGTGCGCCCCGCCGGTGTTGAAACTGGCCACGGTGTCGACGTAATCCTGCAAGGCCGGCGCCAGCGCGACGCCGGATTTTACCGCCGTCAGGAGCTGCAAGAAACCTTGTGCCGCCTCGCCGCTGGTATGCGCGTAGTTGCCGTCGAGCCGGTACAAGCCGGCGCCGGCGTGCGTATCAAAAAAATGGATCGCGGTGTCTTTGCGCGTCAAGTGACGCAATACGGCGAGCAGGGTGGTGTGCTTCAGGACGTCGGCATGGTTGCCGGCGTGAAAAGCGTGGCGATAACTGAACATGGCGGCATGTTAACCGCTGGGCAAACGCGGGCAGAAAACCCCCTATAATCTCGCTCCTTTGGTGGTATAGCTCAGTTGGTTAGAGCGCAGCATTCATAATGCTGATGTCCCAGGTTCAAGTCCCGGTACCACCACCAGATTTTTTGTCCTTGCCAGCCCCGCGGTCCCCGTCTGACTCGCGGGGTTTTTGTTTTTCGGCAACCGGGGTGGTCTCGGTCTTCGGTTGGCGCCGTCCTGGTTTGGCCAGTATCTCCAGATAAAAGCTGTCGGCGCCGGCGTCGACGGTGCTGTCGATCAGCGCCGTGATCTGGGCGCAGTGAACCTCGGCGGCGGTGTCGACACTGCGGCCGAAGCGGCAGTCGAAATCCCAGAAATCCACCGCCGGCGGTAACGCCTTTTTGCGCTCGCGTTTGATGTACTGGCGGATCTCGTGCTTTGTGGCATCGATCACGCGGTCTCGGTTTTTGCCTTCGATATTGAGTTTGAATGTTTTTTTCACAAGTGATTCTGCAGTGGCTGGCGTCCGTTGGGCGGGCGGCGATTATGCGGCGAATAAAATCGCCAACTTGTTCCACAGCCTCTGGATGAACACCATGAACCGCTGCTTGCATCGATGGATGTCGATTTTTTTGTCGCTGACACTGGCCGCTACGGCTGGGGTGGCGCCCCTGGTCACCAACGCACAAGACGTCGTGCGCCCGTTTCCAAAGACGGCGCTGCGCGGTCTGTTGGAGGTCGTTTCGCCGCCGCAGGTCTTGCTCAACGGCCAACCGGCGCGACTTTCGCCGGGCGCGCGCATCAAAGGTCAAAACAATTTGATCGTCATGTCAGGCACCCTGGTTGGCAAACAATGGCCGGTCAACTACGTGCCGGATAGCCAGGGGATGCTGCACGACGTGTGGATTCTCACGCCCGCCGAAGCGCGGGAAAAGCGCCCTGGCTTGGAAACGCTTAGCAACATTCGCTTCGAGTCGGACGCGCCGAGCGGCGACCAACTGCAAAACAACCCGACGTCTCGTTGAGCTGTCATGAGCAAAAAAGTCTTTATCAAGACCTACGGCTGCCAGATGAACGAGTACGACTCAGACAAGATGAGTGACGTTCTGGGTGCCGCGCAAGGGTACACGCCGACAGACAACGTTGAAGAAGCCGACCTGATTCTGTTCAACACCTGCTCGGTACGCGAGAAGGCGCAAGAGAAAGTGTTTTCTGACCTCGGGCGGGTCAAGCACCTGAAAAAACGGGGCGCGCTGATCGGCGTTGGTGGCTGCGTCGCCAGTCAGGAGGGGCAGTCGATCATCGATCGGGCGCCTTACGTTGATGTGGTCTTTGGTCCGCAAACCTTGCATCGCCTACCGCAGATGTTGACCGAACGGGAAAAGCGTAAGTGTGCGCAGGTGGATGTCAGTTTTCCGGAAATCGAAAAGTTTGACCATTTGCCCGTTGCGCGCGTCGAAGGCGCCAGTGCCTTCGTCAGTATCATGGAAGGATGCTCCAAGTACTGCAGCTATTGTGTGGTGCCGTACACCCGCGGCGAGGAAGTTCACCGGCCGTTTGAAGACGTTTTGGTGGAGGTCGCCGGCTTGGCCGATCAAGGTGTCAAAGAGATCACCTTGCTGGGACAAAACGTCAACGCCTGGCGCTCGCCGATGGGCCAGAGCGCAGAGGTGGCCGACTTCGCCACGCTGCTGGAGTACGTGTCCGACGTTCCCGGTGTCGAGCGCATCCGTTACGTCACCAGTCATCCCAACGAGTTCACGCCGGCATTGATCGCCGCGTACGACAAGTTGCCCAAACTGGTTAGCCACCTGCATCTTCCCGTGCAGCACGGTTCGGACCGCATCCTGATGGCCATGAAGCGCGGCTATACCGCCATGGAGTACAAGAGCACGGTGCGCAAGTTGCGCGCCATCCGGCCCAATATGGCGATGAGCTCTGACTTTATCGTTGGCTTTCCGGGCGAAACCGAGGACGATCACGCCAAGTTGATGAAGTTGCTCGACGACGTTGGTTTCGACAATTCGTTCAGTTTTATTTTCAGTCCGCGACCCGGCACGCCAGCGGCCAACCTGGCTGACGAGACGCCGCATCAGGTCAAATTGCGTCGACTGCAGGAAGTTCAGGCGCAAATCAACGCCAACATGGCCCGCATCAGCGAGGCTTTGGTGGGTACCCGTCAGCGCGTGCTGGTGGAAGGTTTGTCCAAGCGCGATGGCCACGAACTCATGGGCCGCACCGAATGCAATCGTGTGGTCAACTTCTTCGGCGATCCGCGTCTGGTGGGGCAAATGGTCGAGGTTCGCGTCACCGAGACCCGCACCTTCACGTTGCGCGGCGAGGTGGTCGGACTTGAAAGTCAAGTCGTGCCTGCGCTTGCCGTCCGCCTAGAATGAAACCCGCACCGTCGTCGCACCGGCGGCAAGACCTGCCGGGCGAGCGACGCCGGCATCATTTTTGATAGCGTTGCCGTATGCATCTCGTTCGATCGCTGTGGTTGGCTGTGTCGGTGAGCCTGGTGGGCTCGCTGACCTGTCTGCCATTGCCGGCTGAACCGCTGATAGCGACCGACGCTGTGGCGCAGCCTGGCGAGCCTGTGGCACCGCTTGTCGTGCCAATCGATCTGTCTGACTTGCCTCGTGACGCCATGGCAGCCGAGGACGCCGCTGTGGTGCGCGGCAGGGCCGCCGCGATGGGGCTTACGCCGAGCGGCGAGGCGGTGTCGCCTGCACCGACCCCAGACGCGCA
Source organism: Comamonadaceae bacterium (assembly GCA_037447395.1). Taxonomy (GTDB): domain Bacteria; phylum Pseudomonadota; class Gammaproteobacteria; order Burkholderiales; family Burkholderiaceae_C; genus Rhodoferax. Next base: position 36,106 of record JBBIGT010000004.1, read on the forward strand.
GGCAGGCACCTCGGTGCGCAGCGTCATCAAAGAGTCGGTGCGCCCGATGTACAAAGAACTCGCCGAATCCGGTGCGCTGGAAACTTGGCATGACGTCAAAGAAACCTTGGGCTTGGGCCACCAGTGGAGTCACCAGAATCAGGATGAGGACGCCTTGGCACTGCAGCGGGCCAGAGCGTCGGCCAACGCCGCGGGCTGGCAAGACCCGGCGCCGGCTCCCAAATCTGCAGCGCAGACACAAC
>JBBIGT010000005.1:0-34309 GCA_037447395.1 Comamonadaceae bacterium
ACAGCTTGAGTGTGTCGTGCGAGGTTTCTGAATCGTCCAGGCTGGCCACCATCTCGAACGGTGCAACGACGCGCTGCAGGTAGGCGGCCAATTGGGTTTGAAGGTCTTGGTCGAGCATGATGGTTCCTTTGATTACTATGAATAATGTAGCTAATAGCGCTTATCAAATAAGGGCTAGCAGCTAATTTTGCGTGTAAAAAAGCCGGACGGCAAGGCGCTTGCGCGCCCTGACGTCGTCCGGCTTGTGATCACGCCTTGGCGGGCGTGTTGCTGTGCCGGGTTTGAGCGGCTTTAGATTTTTCCGACCAGTTCGAGCGACGGGGCGATGGTCTTGGCGCCTTCCTTCCACTTGGCCGGGCACACTTCGCCGGGATGGCTGGCGGTGTACTGGGCGGCCTTGAGCTTGCGCAGTGTTTCCGTCACGTCACGGGCGATTTCGTTGGAATGGATTTCCAGCGTCTTGATCATGCCTTCGGGGTTGATGATGAAGGTGCCGCGATAAGCCAGGCCGTCGGCGTCGATGTGCACGTCAAAAGCGCGAGTCAGCGTGTGCGTGGGGTCGCCGACCAGCGGGAACTTGGCCTTGCCCACGGCGGGCGAGGTTTCGTGCCAGACCTTGTGCGAGAAATGTGTGTCGGTGGTGACGACGTAGACCTCGGCGCCAGCCTTCTGGAATTCGGCGTAGTGCTCGGCGGCGTCTTCCACTTCGGTCGGGCAGTTGAAAGTGAACGCGGCGGGCATGAAGATCACGACCGACCATTTGCCTTTGAAGTCGGCTTCGCTGACGTCGATGAACTGGCCGTTATGAAAAGCCTTGGTCTTGAACGGTTGCACTTGGGTATTGATCAGGGACATGAAAAGCTCCTTGGCAGGGTTGAGAAAGTTGTCGGCGTTACGCACGGTGCGCGCCGATGGATGAATCATAGGGGTGATCTATGGTTTTTGTGATGCATTGTCTTAAAGCTATTCATAGGCAAACTTGATGACCGCCGCGCGGCCCCGGCGACTGCGTTGGTGACGCGGCGCCGGAGCAATAATCGCCGGGCAGCGGTGTTGCTGCCTTTTTTTCGTCGGTTCATGTTGTTCGTTTTATCCCCCGCCAAGTCGCTCGACTTTGCCACGCCCGCCGCGCAGGTGGCGGCCACACCGCCGTTGTTTCTCAAGCAAGCCGCAGAGCTGATCGCCATCCTGAAGAAAAAGTCGCCGCAGGAAGTTGCCAGCCTGATGACGCTGAGCGACAAACTGGCCGGCCTCAACGTCGCGCGCTACCAGGCCTGGCGCGCGCACCCGGGCGCCGACGCCACCAAGCCGGCGCTGCTGGCATTCAACGGCGACGTCTACGACGGGCTTGACGCCAAGCGCCTTGATGGTGCCGCGCTGGCCTGGGCGCAGGATCACCTGTGCATCCTTAGCGGCTTGTATGGCGTGCTGCGGCCGCTGGACGCGCTGCAGCCGTACCGATTGGAGATGGGCACCCGGCTGGCCAACGCGCACGGCGATGACCTGTACGCGTTCTGGGGCCGACGCATTGCCGACTACCTCCAGACCCGGCTGGCCGCCGACGCCACACCGGTGTTGGTTAACCTGGCCAGCCAGGAATACTTCAAGGCGGTTGCGCCAAAGGCGCTGAAGGCGCGCGTCGTCGACTGCGTTTTTGAAGATTTCAAGGGCGGCCAGTACAAGACCATCAGCTTCTACGCCAAGCGCGCCCGCGGCCTGATGGCGCGTTTTGCCGTGACGCAGCGGCTGCGCCTGCCCGAGCAACTGAAGGCTTTTGACCTGGACGGATACGCCTTCGTGCCGGCCGCGTCGCGCCTTGACCGGCTGGTTTTCCGGCGGCGCCTGGCGGTCTGAAAAATATATGACAAACTGGCCTATAGCCCATATAAATAAAGCGATTGCAGCTATTGTTAAATGAGTGAATTGTCGTCTCCGGAAGCCTCGCCTTTGGGCCAGCCAACGCGCTACGCCGAGCACTACGACGCCGCGCTGCTGTACCCGCTGGCCCGCGCCGGTGCGCGGCGTCGGCTCGGCTTGACGGGCGCTTTGCCGTTTCTTGGGGCCGACTTGTGGAGCGCCTTCGAGCTGAGCTGGCTGAACCCGCGTGGCAAGCCGCAGGTGGCGCTGGCGCAGTTCACCATTGCCTGCGAGTCGACGCACATCATTGAGAGCAAGTCGCTCAAGCTTTACCTTAACAGCTTCAACGGCACGCGTTTTGCCGACGCAGCGCAGGTGCAGGCGACGCTGCGCGCCGACCTGACCGAGGCCGTTTGGCGCGGTGGCGTGGCGCAGGGCGGCGTCGGCGTCAAGCTCATCGCCGCCGAGCAGTTTGACCGCGCGCCGGTGGTTGAACTCGCTGGCGTCAATCTGGACCGGCTTGACCTCGATTGCGACCGTTACACGCCAGCGCCCGAGTTGCTCGGCGCCGCCTTCGACGAGGCGCCGGTGACCGAGGTGCTGTCCAGCCGCCTGCTGCGCAGCAACTGCCCGGTGACCGGCCAGCCCGACTGGGGCAGCGTGCAGATCAGCTACTTTGGCCCGCAGATCGACCAGGCGGGCCTGCTGCGCTACATCGTCAGCTTTCGCGAGCATGCGGGTTTTCACGAGGACTGCGTCGAGCGCATGTTCATGGACATCCAGGCGCGCTGCCGGCCGCACAAGCTCAGCGTCTACGCGCGCTATACGCGCCGTGGTGGTCTGGACATCAACCCGTTTCGCAGCAGTTTTGCGCAAGCGCTGCCGGCAAACGTGCGCCACGCGCGGCAATAGCCGTTCCGTCGTCGGTTGCAAGCTGCGGCAAGATTCTTACCATCAGGAGTAAGAATCATGAAAATCACCAGCAAAGGCCAGGTCACCATTCCTGCACCCCAATTGCGACGTCGACTTTGAAGTGCGCGACAACGGCGAGGTGTTGATTCGTCTGGTTGCCCCGGCGCCAATCGCTTCAGTGCGCGCTACAGCAGTTACTTTTCGCGGCTGACGCTGGTGGCGCCGCAGTAGCTTATTGCAAAAAAAATTTATCTCTGGAAATTCGTCTTTTTCGGCCCTGCATCATTGCGCGTCGTTGCCAGCGCTACGGCTGTGGCGTCTTGATCTGATCATGGTCAGAAAAGTTGTCCCTCAAGTGCTTCTAAAACAATAGCTTCCTGTGCATTATTTGTATTGGCTAGCGCCTGTTTTGGCTCTATATTTTCGACATCTTTTGCGCTGCGCAGTGACGCCACCCGCACGCCGAGCAAGCGCAGTTTCTGCTGCAGCGGCACGCGTTTGAGACATTGCCCAGCGGTCTGACGGATGGTTTTTGCGTCGGCCGTGTAGTACGCCAGCGTCTGGTCGCGCGTGACCGCCTTGAAGTTGTCGTAGCGCAGTTTGATGCCAATCGTCTTGCCAACGTAGCCCTGGCGCTGCAGGTCGTGGGCCACTTGTGCGCACAGTTGCGTAAAGATGGCGCTGAGCTCGGCTTTGTCGCGCACCGCGTGCAGGTTGCGCTCAAACGTGGTTTCGCGGCTGATTGATACCGGCTCGCTGTGCGTGACCACCGGGCTGTCGTTGCGGCCGTGCGCCGCGTCAAAAAGCCAGGCGCCGGTTTTTTGACCAAAGTGGTCAATCAGCCAGTCCACTTCTTGTTGCGCCAGCTCGCCAATGGTGTGCACGCCCAGGCTCTGCAGGCGGGCGTCGGTCTTTGGGCCGATGCCGTTGATCTTGCGGCACGCCAGCGGCCAGATCAGCGTTTGCAGGTCGGACTCTTGCACGACGGCAATGCCGTTGGGCTTGTTGAATTCGCTGGCCATCTTGGCCAGCAGCTTGTTGGGCGCCACGCCGACCGAGCAGGTCAGTCCGGTGGCGTCAAAAATGGCCTTCTGGATCAGCCGCGCCAGCACGCGGCCGCCGGCGCGCTGACCGCCGGGGACGTTGGTGAAGTCGATGTAGACCTCGTCAATGCCACGGTCTTCCATAACCGGGGCGATGTCCAGAATGACCGCTTTGAAGGCTTTCGAGTAGCGCCGGTACTCGGCAAAGTCCACCGGCAGCAAAATCGCCTGCGGGCACAGCTTGGCGGCCTTCATCAGGCCCATGGCCGAGCCCACGCCGAACTGCCGTGCGGCATAAGTGGCTGTTGTGATGACGCCACGACCGACGTAGCCGTCGAGCCGCGGGAAATCGCGCAACGGGATTTTCTGCAGCGGCCGCTCGGGCAGCGCCAGTAATGCGGTGTCGACGCCGCGCCGCGCGCCACCGATGACCACCGCCAGCCCCTTGAGCTGCGGGTAGCGCAGCAACTCCACCGACGCAAAGAAGGCGTCCATGTCCAGATGGGCAATGCGCCGCGGCAAAGCCTTTGGCGACGGATTGGGCGGCGTGTCATGCATGGGGCGTAAGAATAGCTTCTACGGCGCGTTGGGGCCTGTTCAAGCCTGTGCCAACTGGCGACAATCGGCCCCGTCTGTCAAAAACAAGTCAATAGGTATTTTCATGGATAAGCATTTTTTAAGCTCGCTGTTCACGCCGGGAACGATCGCAGTTTTTGTTGGCGACCACGACGCCCCGCAGACGCAGACGGCGCAGGCGCGCACGCTGTTTCAGGCGCTGACCGCGCAGCGCTATGCCGGCAAGCTGGTGTTTCTGGACGTGCACGCCAGCGGCACGCTGGCCGACCTGGCCAGCACGCACGCCGATCTGGCCATCATCGCCCTGCCGCCTGAAGAAGTGGCCTCGGCGCTGGAGATCGCCGGGCGCATCAAGTGCCGCTCGGCGCTGGTGGTCTCCAGCGGCATCGACGCCGCGCAGGCCGCCGAACTGCACAAAATCGCCACGCGCGACGGTATTTATTTGCTCGGCCCCAACAGCCTGGGCTTTCAACGCCCGCAGTTAAAGCTCAACGCCAGCGTCGCCGGGCCGCTCAGCAGCCAGGGGCCACTGGCCTTGGTGTCGCAGTCGGGCGCGCTGACGTCGTCGATTCTCGACTGGGCGCGCAAGAATGCGGTGGGCTTTTCAACGGTTGTCTCGCTTGGCCCCAACACCGCCGTCGACCTGGCGCAGGTGCTCGACTTTCTGGCCTCTGATGCGCAGACGCACAGCATCGTCGTCTACATGGAGGGCATCACCAACGCCCGCCGTTTCATGAGCGCGTTGCGCGCGGCGGCCAATGCCAAGCCGGTGGTGGTGCTCAAGGCGGGTCGTCAACCCGAGGGCAACCGCGCGGCGCTGACGCATTCAGGCACCATCGTCGGCAGCGACGACGTCTTTGACGCTGCACTGCGCCGCGCCGGGGCGGTGCGCGTGCGCTCGTTCGTGGCGCTGTTTTCGGCGGCCAAGTGCCTGGCTTCGCGCTATAAGCCGGTCGGTCGGCGGCTGGCTGTCATCACCAACGGCGGCGGACCGGGCGTGTTGGCGGCCGACTGGGCCAGTGAAATTCATCTCAGCATCGGCACCCTGACCGCCGAGCAGATCGCCGCGATCCAGCCGGCCATGTCGGCGCAGGCCAGCTTCAGCGATTTGATCGACGTCTCTGAAGAAGCTGGCCCCGAGCACTACCGCGCGGCCATCGAGGCGGCCAACGCGGCCGCGCAGATCGACGGCATCCTGGTGATCTATTCGCCCAAGGTTGGCGTTGACGGCGACGCCATCGCCCGGGCCATTGCCAGCTACAACCGCAACGTCAGCAAACCGCTGCTGACGTGCTGGATGGGCGACGCGTCGGTGGGTGAGTCGCGCGTGTTGCTCAACGATGCGTCAATACCGACCTTTCGCACCCCCGAAGCGGCCGTGGGTGCGTTTGGCAATCTGGCATCGTTCTACCAGAACCAGCAGTTGTTGCAGCAAACGCCGCCGCCCTTGAGCGATCTGGCCGACCCCGACGTGGAAGGCGCGCGCCTGCTCATTGAGAGCGTGTTGGCTGAACGCCGTCGTGTGCTCACCGAGATGGAGTCCAAGGCGCTGCTGGCGGCGTTCCATATTCCGGTGACCAAGACGCTGCTGGCGCGCAGCGCCAACGAGGCGATGATGATCGCCACGCAGTTGGGCTTTCCGGTGGCGCTGAAGATCGACTCGCCCGACATCAGCCATAAGTCCGACGTGCAAGGCGTGGCGCTGAACATCCTCAACGCCGTTGGCGTGCGCGATACCTTTCTGGACATGATGCAAAACGTCGCGCGTCAGCAGCCCAACGCGCGCATCAACGGTGTGACGGTGCAGAACATGTCCAACCAGCGCCGTGGCAGGGAAGTCTGCGTTGGCGTGGTCACCGACGAACCGTTTGGTCCGGTGATCGCCTTTGGCGCCGGCGGCACGATGATCGAACTGATCAACGACCGCACGATGGAGCTGCCGCCGCTGAACCAGTTTCTGGCGCGCCGGCTGATCGAGCGCTCGCGCGTGGCCGAGACCTTGGGCAATTGGCGTGGGGCACCAGCGGTGGATATGGATGCCCTGGAACAGATTTTGTTGCGGGTGTCGGAAATGGTTTGCGAGTTGCCGCAACTGCGCGAGATGGACATCAACCCGATCATCGTCGACGAGACTGGCGCACTGGCGGTGGACGCGCGCATCGTCGTTGACAACGCCGCGCCGTCGATGCGTCATTACAACCACCTGGCGATCTTGCCGTACCCGTCGCAGCACGAACAAGTCTGCCCAATCGCCGGCGGCGGCGAATACATCGTGCGCCCGGTGCACCCGGACGACGCCGACATGCTGCAAGGGTTTGTGCGCAAGCTTTCGCCCGAGAGTCGCTACTTCCGCTTTGTCTCGAGCATGCAGGAGTTGCCGGCGACGATGCTGTCGCGCTTTACCTTGATTGACTACGACCGAGAAATGGCGCTGGTGGCGCTGTATACCGAGTCCGCTACCGACGCCTCGGGGGCGATCACCGAGTCAACGCGCATCGTCGGCGTCTCGCGCTACATCACCAACCCGGATCGCAGCACCTGCGAGTTCTCGCTGGTGGTGGCCGACGAGTTCAAGGGCAAGGGCCTGGGCTCGCGGCTGATGCTGTCGATCATGGACTTTGCCCGCGAAAAGGGCCTGACCGAGATCGAAGGTCTGGTGCTGGCCAACAACCCCAACATGCTCAAGCTCATGAAGGGCCTGGGCTTTGTCATTCAACCGTTCCCGGAAGATGCCGACTTCAAGCTGGTGACCCACCATCTGCAGGTGACCTGAAATCGTGCCGGCGCCACGCCGCTGTTGTCAGAACGTATACGTTCCCGGCAACAGCACGCCCGAGTCGACCTGGTCAATGTGGGTGTGGCCGCAAAAAGCCATCGTCAGGTCGAGCTCTTTGTGAATGATCTGCAGCGCCTTGGTCACGCCTTCTTCCCCCAGCGCCGCCACGCCGTAATTGAAAGCGCGGCCAATGTAGGTACCACGCGCGCCCAGGGCGCGGGCTTTCAGCACGTCTTGCCCGCTGCGAATGCCGCCGTCCATGTGCACCTCGATCTGCTTGCCCACCGCGTCCACAATCGCCGGTAACGCCGCAATGGACGACGGCGCGCCGTCCAATTGACGCCCGCCGTGGTTGCTGACGATCAGCGCGTCGGCGCCGGAGTCGACGGCGATGCGCGCGTCTTCGACGTCCTGGATGCCCTTGAGAATCAGCTTGCCGCCCCAGCGCTTCCTGATCCACTGCACGTCGCCCCAGTTGAGCGTTGGGTCGAACTGCTTGGCCGTCCACTCGCCCAGCGTGCCCATGGTCTCGATGCCCTTGACGTGGCCGATGATGTTGCCAAAGCCGCGTCGCGGTGTGCCCAGCATGCCCAGCCCCCAGCGCGCTTTGGTCAGCATGTTGAGGAGGTTGGGCAAGGTGAGTTTGGGCGGCGCTGACAGGCCGTTCTTGATGTCCTTGTGGCGCTGGCCAATGATCTGCAAATCCAGCGTCAGCACCAGCGCCGAGCAGTTGGCCGCTTTGGCGCGATCGATCAAGCGCTCAATGAAGTCGCGGTCGCGCATGACGTAGAGCTGAAACCAGAACGGATGGCCGCTGGTGTGCTCGGCGACGTCCTCGATCGAGCAGATGCTCATCGTCGACAGGGTGAACGGCACGCCAAACTGCTTTGCTGCCCGCGCCGCCTTGATTTCTCCGTCGGCGCACAGCATACCGGTCAGGCCGGTGGGCGCCAGTGCCACCGGCATGGCCACGGGTTGGCCGACCATGGTGCTGGCGGTGCTGCGGTTTTCCATGTTGATGGCGACGCGCTGGCGCAGCTTGATGCGCTGAAAGTCGTCGCTGTTGGCGCGGTAAGTGCTCTCGGTCCACGAGCCGCAGTCGACGTACTCGTAAAACATGCGCGGGATGCGTTGTTGCGCCAAAACGCGCAAATCTTCGATGTGGGTGATCACGGGCATACAGGCTCCTGGTGCGAACGTTGGATGTTAAAAGCGGTTGGATCAGAAATTACTAATGGGCGATGAAATAAACCATTGGCGCCAGGACAAGCCACTTTTGTCGCCGCGCTGGTTTGACAATTCGCGCCGCACCGCAATCCAGCGCTGTGCCAATTATTCAGGAGCTCGCAGCGATGCAAAAGACAGACGTTCTCATCATTGGCGCCGGTATGGCCGGGGCATCGATGGCCTACTTTTTGGCGCCGCAGCGGCGCGTCATCGTGCTCGAACGCGAAGCGCAGCCCGGCTACCACGCCACCGGCCGATCGGCGGCGCTGTACTCCGAAACCTACGGCAACGCCGCCGTGCGCGCCATCACCACGGCGTCCAAGCCGTTTTACTTTCATCCGCCCGAAGATTTCTCGCCGTATCCGCTGGTGACGCCGCGCGGTTGCCTGAGCGTTGGCGGGGCTGACGACCAGACGACGCTGCAGCGCGCTTTTGACGAGCGCAAGACGCTGGTGCCGAACATTGAATGGTGGTCGCAAGCCGACATCCTGCAGCGCGTGCCCATCTGCAAACCCGAATCGGCGGTGTACGGCGTCTACGAGCCCGACGCCATGGACATGGACGTGCATGGCATTCACCAGGGCTTCTTGCGCGGCGCCAAGGCCGCCGGGGCGCAATTGTTCTGCGACGCCGGCGTGCACCGCATCGCGCGCGTCGATGGTGGCTGGCAAGTGAGCAGCAGTGCCGGTGAGTTCTGGGCCGAGGTGGTGGTCAACGCGGCCGGTGCCTGGTGCGATGAACTGGCGCGGCTGGCCGACGTCCAGCCGGTGGGCTTGCAGCCGCTGCGCCGCACCGCTTTCTTGTGTGACGCGCCGGCGGGTGTCGACAGCCACGGCTGGCCGATGGTGATGGACGCCAACGAAGGCTTCTACATCAAGCCCGACGCCGGCATGTTGCTGGTGTCGCCGGCCAACGCCGATCCGGTTGACCCGCAGGACGTGCAGCCCGAGGAGCTCGATGTAGCCATCGCGGTGGACCGCCTGGAGACCGCCACCACGCTGCAGATTCGCCGCGTGCAGCGCAAATGGGCGGGCTTGCGCTCGTTCGTGGCGGACAAGACGCCAGTGGTCGGTTTTGCGCCCGATGCACCGGGCTTTTTCTGGCTGGCGGGTCAAGGCGGCTACGGCATCCAGACCGCGCCGGCCATGGGCGAGCTCAGCGCTGCGCTGGTCTGCGGTCAGGCGCTGCCGGCGCATGTGGCCGCGTTAGGCGTCACCGCCGACGAGCTGGCGCCCGGCCGGGCCATGACCGCGGCGCATTGACGGCCAACTACAGCGCCTTGCGGATCAACGCGCCGGTAAACAGGTAGGGCAGGCTGGGCAACTGGCCGGCCTCGACGCCGCCTTTGCTCTCAACGCTGACGGCCAAGGTCTTGGTTTGCGCCAGCGTTGCCTCGGTCACGCGCAACTGCAGGGTTCGCAGGCCCGGGCTGAGTACACCCAGCGACAGCGCTCGGCCTTGATCGTCCAGCGCCCACAGCTGCAAGCTGTCCTCGCGGCCCTCTTTGACGTCGTTCAGGCGCTGAATCAACACATAGCCGTCTTGCGGATCAAAGGTTACCAGTTGCGCGGGTTGGTGTTGATCGTCCTGCAACACCGCCACAAAGCGTACCTGCGGCGCCGACTTGAGCTTGCGTTGCAGGTGGGTCAACTGCGCCTTGAACTGCTCCATCAGGCTGACGCCGGTGGCGCCGGCCAGCGCCAGCAGCACCAGGCAGACGATGGTGGCGATGCGCCAACGGGTGGCGTGGCAAGGTGTTTCAGGGGGCGCCGACGCTGCGGCCAGGCCGGGCGTCGTGGTGTTTGTCGTTTCGCTCATGGCGTGGCTGGCCTGGGCTCAAGCGCCCAGGCGCGTGCGGTGCCGGGCAATTTGCTGCACCACCTGCGCCGGCGCGGTGCCGCCCAACGTCGCGCGGGCGTTCAGGCTGCCGCGCAACGACAGCGCGTCGAAGACGTCCTTGTCGATGCTGGCGTGAAAGCCTTGCAGTATGGCTAGCGGCAGCTCGGCCAGGTCGACCTGGTGCAGGATGGCCGCCTTGACGGCGTGCGCCACGGTTTCGTGCGCGTCGCGGAACGGCAAGCCCTTCTTGACCAGGTAATCGGCCAGGTCGGTGGCGGTGGCGTAGCCTTTGCGTGCGGCCTGTTCCATCGCTCGCGCGTTGACAGTGAGGCCGCCCTCTTTGACGCCGGTGGCCGGGTTGCTCTGGCCGCCAATCATCTCGGCGAAGATGCGCAGTGTGTCTTTCAAGGTGTCCACCGTGTCAAACAGCGGTTCCTTGTCTTCCTGGTTGTCTTTGTTGTAGGCCAGCGGTTGGCCTTTCATCAAGGTGAGCAAACCCATCAGGTGGCCGACCACGCGGCCGGTCTTACCGCGCGCCAGTTCGGGCACGTCGGGGTTTTTCTTCTGCGGCATGATCGACGAGCCAGTGGTGAAGCGGTCGGCAATTTTGATAAAACCAAAGTTCTGGCTCATCCACAGCACCAGTTCTTCACTTAAACGGCTTATATGCACCATGCACAGGGCGCTGGATGCTGTAAATTCAATAGCGAAATCGCGGTCACTGACGGCGTCCAGGCTGTTCTGGCAGACCTGCGGCGTGCCATCGGCGTCGACCATGCCCAGCGTGCGCGCCACGCGCGCGCGGTCCAGCGGGTAGCTGGTGCCGGCCAGCGCCGCGCTGCCCAGCGGCAGGCGGTTGACCCGGGCGCGCACCTCGGTCATGCGCTCGGCGTCGCGGGCAAACATTTCGACGTAGGCCAGCAGGTGGTGCGCAAAGCTCACCGGCTGGGCGACCTGCAAGTGCGTGAAACCGGGCAGGATGACGTCGACGTGGCTGGCCGCCACGTCGAGCAGCGCGCGTTGCAGGTCGGTAAGCAAAGCGCTGATGAGGTCGATCTCGTCACGCAGCCACAGGCGCACGTCGGTGGCCACCTGGTCGTTGCGGCTACGCCCGGTGTGCAGACGCTTGCCGGCGTCGCCGACCAGTTGAGTCAACCGCGCTTCGATGTTCAGATGCACGTCTTCGAGGTCGAGCTGCCAGACAAACGTGCCGGCTTCGATCTCCTGGCGAATGTGCGCCATGCCGTCCAGAATAGCCGCCAGGTCGCGGTCGCTGATGATGTTTTGTGCAGCGAGCATCTCGGCGTGCGCCAGGCTGCCGGCGATGTCTGCTTGCCACAGGCGCTTGTCAAAGAACACACTGGAGGTGTAGCGCTTGACCAGGTCGCTCATCGGCTCGGAGAACAGCGCCGACCAAGCTTGAGATTTTTTGTCGAGTTGGTTCTGTTTCATAGCGTGCTGCGGGGTGGTGTGCGCCGGCGCTGGCGCAAATCATCAATAATCAATTGCTTTTTTTAGGTTCAATGAAAGACGAGCAAATTTTATCGGCCTTCCAGGACACGACGTTGGCCGCGCCTGTCGACGAGCCGGCCCCGCCGACCGCGCCTTCTGCGGCCACGCTGCTGTTCGACGCTTGCCGCGTCGGTGTCGTGTTGCGCGCGGTGTTGTTCGTCGAGAGCGTGGTGGCCGTGGCTGCCGCTTTCGGTGCGCTGTCGCTGCTCGACTGGGTGACGCGCCTGTCGCTGCTCACCGGCGCGGCCTTGCCGGCGACCTTGTTGTGGTTGATCGCGGCGTGCGGTTTGAAGAAGGGGCTGGCGCGTCTGCCGCCGCCCTGGCAACAGGCCGTGGGGGTGCTGCTGGGCGCCGTCGCCGGCGTGTACGGCTGCGGCGTGCTGGCGTTGATGGGTTGGATCGACGCGCCGCCGTGGCTGGCCAGTGCCCTGGCCGGCGCGTTGCTGGCGGGCGCGCTGGTGGCGGCGCTGGTGTGGCGCGCGCGCGGGGCCACACCAGCGGCTACCGCGGCCCGCCTGGCCGAATTGCAGGCGCGCATTCGCCCGCACTTTTTGTTCAATACCCTCAACAGCGCCATTGCCCTGGTACGCGACGAGCCACGCCAGGCCGAGCGATTGCTGGAGGATTTGAGTGACCTGTTTCGCTACGCGCTGGCCGAACAGGGCAGCAGCGTCACGCTGGCCGATGAAATCAGTCTGGCGCAGCGTTACATGGCCATCGAGCAGATTCGTTTTGGCCAGCGCATGACGGTCGAGTGGGCGCTCGACGCCCGCGCGGCAGGTGCGCGGCTGCCGCCACTGCTGCTGCAGCCGCTGGTGGAAAACGCCGTCAAGCACGGCGTCGAGCCCAGTTCGCAAGGCGCGCGCATCCGCGTTTCCACGCAGCGGCGCGGCTCGGTGGTGGTGATCAAGGTCAGCAACACGGTGGCGCGGCAGGACCGTGCAACGTCGGCCGGCATGGGCCTGGCGCTGGCCAACGTGCGTGAGCGTCTGAGCCTGCTGCACGATGTACAGGGGCGCTTCAGCCAGGGGCTGAAAGACGGTGTTTTCCAGGTGCGCATCGAGGTGCCGGTATGACGCTGCGCGTGTTGATCGTCGACGACGAAACGTTGGCGCGCAGCCGCCTGCGCAGTTTGCTGGCTGACTGCACGGCGCCCGGTGCGGTGGTGGTCGGCGAAGCCGCCAACGCCGCCGAAGCACTGCGTTGTTTGACGCAGCAGGGCGTTGATCTGTTGTTGTCCGACATTCACATGCCCGGCGCCGATGGACTGACCCTGGCGCAGACGCTACGCGCCAAGGCCAGTCCGACGGCGGTGGTGTTCGTCACCGCCTACGCCGAGCACGCCGTGCAAGCGTTTGATTTAGCCGCCCAAGACTACCTGACCAAACCCGTGCGCCTGGTGCGCTTGCAGGAAGCGCTGCTAAAAGCAGAGCGATATTTGCAGACAGTGCAAGGGCTGGAGGCTGATTTTTCTGATGAATGTTTGGTGATTCAGGAGCGCGGCCGGACCGAGCGGGTGCCGTTGGCTGAGGTGCTTTATCTGAAGGCCGAACTGAAGTACATCACTGTGCGCACTGCCAGCCACAGCTACGTGCTTGAGGGCGCACTCAGCGACCTGGAGAGCCGGTACGCCAGCCGCTTTGTGCGCATCCACCGCAACGCTCTGGTGGCCCGCAACGCGGTGCGCGCCCTGCAAAAGCACCACGACGCAGACGAAGGCGACGGCTGGGCGGTGCGACTCGATCGCATCGACGAGGCTCTTTGGGTGTCGCGGCGCCAATTGGCCGCGGTGCGCGCCTTGCTTGAAGCGTCTTGACCGCAGTCGACCTCCCTGGCGGGCGGGTTAAGGGCGGGCCATGTCTGGGTTCGCCTGGTGTGACCCGCACCTGAGCGACAATTTTGGCCGCGCAGCGAAAATCGCCGTGGCCCCAACTCTTCAGCGGTACCAGTAAAAGCATGAGCACAACACATTTTGGATTCAAGAACGTCGACGAGACCGAAAAGGCCAGTCATGTCAAAGGCGTGTTCGATTCGGTGGCCTCGAAATACGACTTGATGAACGACCTGATGTCGCTGGGCCTGCACCGCGCCTGGAAGGCCTACACCACGTTGGTGGCCAACCTGCACGAGGGTGACCGGGCGTTGGACATTGCCGGCGGCACCGGTGACCTGGCGCTGGCGTTTGCCAAAAAGGTTGGCAAGAGCGGCGTGGTGGTGCACACCGACATCAACGAGGCGATGCTGCGCACCGGCCGGGACCGCTTGGTCGACGCCGGCGTGCTGTTGCCCACAACGGTCTGTGACGCCGAGAAATTGCCGTTTGCCGACCACTATTTCGACCTGGTCAGTGTGGCCTTTGGCTTGCGCAACATGACGCACAAAGACCTGGCCCTGGCCGAAATGAGCCGCGTCCTCAAGCCGGGTGGCAAATTGCTGGTGCTGGAATTTTCCAAGGTGGCCAAGCCGCTGGAGAAGGCCTACGACTGGTATTCGTTCAAGGTGTTGCCCAAGCTGGGTCAATGGGTTGCCGGCGACTCGGCCAGCTACCAGTACCTGGCCGAGTCGATCCGCATGCATCCGGGGCAGGAAGAGCTGAAAACCCTGATGAAGGCTAATGGTTTTGGCCATGTGGACTACCACAACATGACCGGTGGTCTGGTAGCCTTGCATGTCGGTATCAAATGTTGATGGTAATTTTTTTGGAGTCTTTATGAAACGTTGGCTGTCGGTCTTGTCGATCTGCTTGGTGCTGGTGGCCGGTCCTGCCGACGCCGCCCGGCGCTTTGGTGGCGGTATGTCGTTTGGCAAACAGTCGAGCAACGTCACGCAAAGGCAAAACGCCCTGCCGGCGCCGTCACAAGGCGTCAACAACGCCGCCAAGGCACCCGCACCGGCGCCCACGGCAGCCCCGAAAAAGCCCTGGGGAGCCATGCTGGGCGGTTTGGCCGCTGGTCTGGGCCTGGCTTGGCTGGCCAGTTCGCTCGGCCTGGGTCAGGGAATGGCCGAGCTCATGATGTTTGCGTTGCTGGCCCTGGCGGTGATGATGGCGGTAAGCTGGTTCATGCGGCGCCGCGCGCAACCGTTGGCCGCGCCTGCGCCGTTGGCGTTTCAGGGCGTGGGTGCTGCGGGCCAGCCGGCCGCGCCGCGCAGCTACCGGCCGGAAAACGTCGGCAACGACGCCTCGGCGCGTCCGTGGGAGCGAGCTGGTAACCATTTCGACGCCGCTGGCAGCGGTGGGGGCACTGGCTCGATGATCGGTTCGGGCTTGTCTGGCGCACAAACCTGGGGTGTTCCCGAGGGTTTCGATTCTGAAGGTTTTTTGCGCTCGGCCAAGGCCAACTTTGTGTCCTTGCAGGCCGCTTGGGACAAATCGGACATCGTCGCGCTGCGCGTCATGATGACCGACGAGATGCTCAAGGAAATCCAGGCCCAACTGGCCGAACGCGAGTCGCACACCGGCGGTCCGGTCAATATGACCGACGTGGTGATGGTCGAGGCACACTTGCTCGGCATCGAGGACCTGGGCGACGAATACATGGCCAGCGTCGAGTTCTCCGGCATGATCCGTGAGGAACCATCGGCTGGTGCCAGTCCGTTCCGCGAAGTCTGGAACATGACCAAGACCAAGCGCGGTCGTACCGGCTGGTTGGTAGCGGGGGTCCAGGCCCTGCAGTAATGCCGCCGCGGCGAATTCAGGAATAATCGGGGACTATGGCAACACAGTCCCCTTTTTCTTTGCTGGACGAGATCGTCCAGAAGTTTCCACTGCCGTTTCCCAAGCCCGCTCTGGCCGCCCCCGACTGGGCCGTGGCCGAGTTGCGGCACCGGTTGGTGCTATGGCTCAACCACGTGCTGATGCAGGAGCCCGAAGCGATGGCGCGTCTGGCCCGGCACAAGGGCCAGCTGATTCAGGCGCAGTGGCGTAGCCTGGTCATCAAGGTGCAGGCGACGCCGGCCGGCTTGCTCGACTTGGCTGCAGATGCCGCCCAAGCCGATCTGGTGCTGGTGCTGACCGAGTCGTCGCCACTGAGCTTGGCACAGGCTGCCTTGCGCGGTGACAAGCCGGCTGTGCGCATTGAAGGCGACGTGCAACTGGCCGCCGAGGTCAGCTGGCTGACCGAACACGTGCGCTGGGACCTGGAAGAAGACCTGGCGCGCGTCGTCGGCGACGTGCCGGCCCACGCCCTGGGCCAGTTTGCCGCTGCCGCGGTGGCCGGCGTGCGCCAGTTTGTCGCCAAGGCGGCGCAATTTGTTCCCGCCAAAGCTGCCTGATGACTCGCTTCTTTCGTGGCGTCTTCATCGTCTGGGTGCTGTTGCGTCACGGGCTTGATGAGCTGGCCCTGAGCAGCCTGAAAATTCCCGTCTTGCTGCGCCTGGCGCGCGTTCTGGCCATTGGCCGCAACTTGAGCGCGCCGCGTGGCCAGCGCATTCGTCAGGCACTGGAAGAGCTGGGCCCGATCTTTGTCAAATTTGGTCAGGTGCTGTCGACCCGGCGCGATTTGCTGCCGGTCGACATTTCAGACGAACTGGCGCTGTTGCAGGACCGCGTGCCGCCGTTTCCCAGCGCGGTGGCTATTGACATCATCGAGAAAGCGTTCAAGCGCAAGATTGACGACATCTTTGTCTCGTTTGAGCGCGAGCCGGTGGCCAGTGCGTCCATTGCCCAAGTGCATTTTGCCGTTTTGCGTGACCGCGACGGTCGTCTGCGTGAGGTCGCCGTCAAGGTGCTGCGCCCGGGCATGTTGGTGGCCATCGACAAAGACCTGGACTTGATGCGCATGATGGCCGGCTGGGTCGATGACCTGTCGGTCGAGGGGCGCCGTCTGAAGCCGCGTGAGGTCGTCGCCGAGTTTGACAAATACCTGCACGACGAGCTTGATCTGGTGCGCGAGGCGTCCAGCGCGGCCCAGTTGCGGCGCAATATGGCCGACCTGGATCTGGTGTTGATCCCCGAGGTCTTCTGGGACTATTGCCTGCCCAACGTCATGGTCATGGAGCGCATGAAAGGCGTGCCGATCAATCAGGTGGCGCGGCTGCGCGCGGCCGGTGTCGACATCCCGAAGCTGGCGCGCGACGGCGTCACGATCTTTTTCACGCAAGTGTTTCGCGACGGCTTTTTCCACGCCGACATGCACCCCGGCAACATCCAGGTCAGTGTCGAGCCGGCCACTTTTGGTCGCTACATCTCGCTTGATTTCGGCATCATCGGCACGCTCACCGAGGTTGACAAGGAATATCTGGCGCAGAATTTCACGGCGTTTTTCCGGCGCGACTACAAGCGCGTGGCCGAGCTGCACATCGAGTCGGGCTGGGTGCCGCGCACGACGCGTGTCGATGAACTCGAGGGCGCCATCCGCTCGGTGTGCGAACCGTACTTCGACCGACCGCTGAAAGAGATTTCACTGGGCTTGCTGCTGATGCGCCTGTTCCAGACCTCTCGGCGCTTTCAGGTAGAAATCCAGCCACAACTGGTGTTGCTGCAAAAAACGCTGCTCAACATCGAAGGGCTGGGTCGCCAGCTCGACCCGGACCTGGACCTGTGGAGCACGGCCAAGCCGTTTCTCGAAAAGTGGATGGTCAATCAGGTCGGGCCGAAAAAGCTGTTTGACGAGCTGCGCAATGAAGCGCCGCGCTACGCCAAGATGCTGCCCGAGCTGCCGCGCCTGCTGGCGGACTTCCTGCAAAGCAACACCCGCGACCGCGGCCGCGAGTTGCAGGCCTTGCTGGCCGAGCAAAGGCGCACCAATCGACTGCTGTCGGCCATCGTCTATGGCGGCGTCGGTTTTGTGCTGGGCTTGTTGGCGATGCAGATTTTGCTGCGCATCCGGTTGCTATAGCCCGACTTTATAATTTCAGGCTTTGCGACTGCTTCTCCAAGGTCTGATCGATATGCCAATCTACGCTTACAAATGCGCGTCCTGCGGGTTTGCCAAAGACGTCTTGCAAAAAATCTCGGACCCGCTGCTGACCGATTGCCCGGCCTGTGGTCGGGCCACTTTTTCCAAACAATTGACCGCTGCGGGCTTCCAGCTCAAGGGCTCGGGCTGGTACGCCACAGACTTCAAGGGCGGCTCGGCCGCGACGACAACGCCAGCCTCGGCCGAAGCGGCCAAGCCGGCGCCTGAGACGGCTACCGCCAAAGCCGACACCGCATCCAAGGCGGGCGGCGCGTGTGGCGCTGGTTGCGCGTGTCACGGGTAATCTTTTGATGAAATTTGCCACCGTGCATCTTAAAAAATACCTTCTGACAGGGTTGCTGGTCTGGTTGCCCCTGGCCATCACCATCTGGGTGTTGCTGTGGCTGGTCGGTTTGCTCGACGGGATTTTTATCGCCCTGGTGTCGGGTATCCAGGCGCTGTCTGCCGACTCGCTGGCGGCAGTGCTGGAGCCGTTCAAACATATTCCCGGGCTCGGCGTTTTGCTGGTGTTCTTTGGCCTGCTGGTGACCGGGTCGCTGGTGTCCAACGTGGCCGGGCGTTGGTGGTTGGCCCAGTGGGATCGCCTGTACACGCACATCCCGGTTTTTCGAACGATTTACAACAGCGTCAAAAAGGTCTCGGACACGCTTTTCTCAAGCAACGGCAACGCTTTTCGCACTGCCTTGCTGGTGCAGTATCCCCGCGCCGGTGCCTGGACCATTGCCTTCCAGACCGGTGCGCCCAGCGGTGAAGTCAGCGGCCACCTGGGCGGCGACTACGTCAGCGTCTACGTGCCGACGACGCCCAACCCGACCAGCGGTTTCTTTTTGCTGCTGCCGCGCAGCGAGGTGATTGAGTTGAAGATGAGCGTCGACGAGGCGCTCACTTACGTCATTTCCATGGGTTCGGTGGCACCGGCGGCCCCGGCCAAAGGCGTGGCGAAATAGTTTAATGACCCGTCGCTGCACTGACGCGGCGACTTTTGAAAGCAGTTTGTATGACCATGCGTTCTCACTATTGCGGTCTGGTGACCGAGGCTTTGCTGGGCCAAAACGTGACCCTGTGCGGTTGGGTTAATCGCCGGCGCGACCACGGCGGCGTGATTTTTGTCGACGTGCGCGACCGCGAGGGCTATGTGCAGGTGGTCTGCGACCCCGACCGCGCCGACATGTTCAAGGTCGCCGAGGACCTGCGCAACGAGTATTGTGTGCAGATCAAGGGCTTGGTGCGTGCGCGCCCCGCGGGCACCGTCAATGACAACTTGAAGAGCGGCAAGATCGAGGTGCTGTGCCACGAGTTGATCGTGCTGAACCCGTCGGTAACGCCGCCGTTCCAGCTGGACGAAGAAAACCTCAGCGAGACGACGCGTCTGACGCACCGCGTGCTTGACCTGCGTCGCCCGTACATGCAAAGCAACCTGATGTTGCGCTACCGCGTGGCCATGGAAGTGCGCAAGTTCCTCGACGCCAACGGTTTCGTCGACATCGAGACGCCGATGTTGACCAAGAGCACGCCCGAAGGCGCGCGCGACTATCTGGTGCCCAGCCGCGTGCACGACGGCCACTTCTTTGCCTTGCCGCAAAGCCCGCAACTGTTCAAGCAATTGCTGATGGTCGCCGGCTTTGACCGCTACTACCAGATTACCAAGTGCTTCCGTGACGAAGACCTGCGCGCCGACCGCCAGCCCGAGTTCACGCAGATCGATATCGAAACCTCGTTCATGACCGAGGAAGACATCCGCGCGATGTTCCAGGGCATGATCAAGACGGTGTTCCAGAACACATTGGGCGTCGACCTGGGCGACTTCCCGGTGATGACGTACCAGGAGGCGGCGCGCCGCTTCGGCTCGGATAAACCCGACCTGCGCGTCAAGCTTGAATTCACCGAACTCACCGACGTCATGAAAGACGTCGATTTCAAGGTGTTCTCGGCTGCTGCCAACATGAAGGGCGGTCGCGTGGTGGGCTTGCGCGTGCCTGGCGGTGGCCGTGAAGGTCACGGCATGACGCGTGGCGAGATCGACAACTACGGTGAGTTTGTCAAGATCTACGGCGCCAAGGGTCTGGCCTGGATCAAGGTCAACGACGCTGCCAAGGGCCGTGACGGCCTGCAAAGCCCGATCGTCAAGAATCTGCACGACGCCGCGCTGGCCGAAATTCTCAAACGCAGTGGCGCGCAGGACGGCGACCTGCTGTTTTTTGGCGCTGACAAAGAAAAAATCGTCAACGATGCCATCGGCGCGCTGCGTATCAAGGTCGGGCACAGCGAATTTGGCAAGACCAACGGCTTGTTTGAAAACCGCTGGGCGCCGCTGTGGGTGGTCGACTTTCCGATGTTCGAATACGACGACGAGTCCGACCGCTGGATGGCGGTGCACCACCCGTTCACCGCACCCAAGGACGGTCATGAAGACCTGATGGTGTCTGACCCGGGCAACTGCATCTCCAAGGGTTACGACATGGTGTTGAACGGCTGGGAGATGGGCGGCGGTTCGGTGCGGATCCACCGCGCTGACGTGCAGAAGAAGGTCTTCGATGCCTTGAAGATTTCTCCCGAAGAAGCGCAGGTCAAGTTTGGTTTCTTGCTCGATGCGCTGCAATACGGCGCGCCGCCGCACGGTGGCCTGGCCTTTGGCCTGGACCGCATCATCACGCTGATGACCGGCGCCGAGTCGATTCGTGACGTCATCGCCTTCCCGAAGACGCAGCGCGCCCAATGCTTGCTCACGCAAGCGCCGTCGCTGGTCGACGAAAAGCAGTTGCGCGAGTTGCACATTCGCCTGCGCAACCCGGATGCCGCCCAGGCCGACTGAACCGGCAAGCGCCGCCGGCCGCAAGCCGCGCGGTCGGTACGACGGGCTCCATGGGGCGCCCTTTTTTTGCCGCTCGCCGGGTCGATGAGCCTTGGCGTGGCCACCGTTGCGGGTTGCCTTGCGCGCTTCTTGCGCCCGCCGGCGGGGTCCCTAAAATGGGTCGAACAGATGACAGCCCTTCCGTTGCAGTGACCCGCGCGCACGCCTACAAAATACCCGAATCGGTCCTGGTAGTGATCTACACCCAGGCCCTGGACGTGCTGTTGATCCAGCGCGCCGACGCGCCGGATTTCTGGCAGTCAGTGACGGGCAGCAAGGATTGGCCGGATGAAACGTTCGAGCAAACGGCGCGCCGCGAAGTGGCTGAAGAAACCGGCATCGACTGCCGGGTTGCCGGCCCCGGCGGGCCGCGTCTGAGCGACTGGCAGCTTGAGAATGTTTACGAGATATATCCACGCTGGCGCCACCGCTACGCGCCTGGTGTGCTATTTAATAAAGAGCGTGTATTTGGCTTGCAGGTCGACGTCGGCACGCCGGTGCGTTTGAGTCCGCGGGAACACACGGCGCAGGTCTGGCTGCCGTACCTGCAGGCGGCAGATCGCTGCTATTCATCGTCCAACGCCGAGGCCTGTCTGCTGCTGCCCCGCTTCATCAACCGGGGCCGGCGATGACGCTGCGCGACGGCGTTTTGCGCGTAGCGACCTACAACATCCACAAGGGCGTGCAGGGGCTGGGGCCGGCGCGACGGCTGGAAATTCATAACCTCGGCCTGGCGGTTGAAGCGCTCGACGCCGACGTCGTTTGCCTGCAAGAGGTGCGCGCCGGCAACCGCCGCGAGGCACGTCATTTCGACCACTGGCCCGATCAGGGGCAAGCCGACTTCCTGGCGCCGCTGGGCTATGAGGCGGTTTACCGCACCAACGCGGTGACGCGCCACGGCGAGCACGGCAACGCCTTGCTGTCGCGCTGGCCGGTGCTGGCGCAGCACCACGAAGACCTGTCCGACCATCGCTTCGAGCAACGCGGCGTGCTGCACGTGGAGCTGCGCGTGCACGACCTACCGGTGCACGTGCTGGTGGTGCACCTGGGCTTGATCCGCGGCAGCCGCGAACGTCAGGTGGCACGACTCAAGGCGTTGATCGCGCGCGACGTGCCGGCCGATGCGCCGCTGGTGCTGGCTGGCGACTTTAACGACCCAGGCGTCTGGCTGGCGCAGACGCTGCGCGACGTCGGGCTGCGCCAGTTGACCGAGGTCCGGCCAGCGACGTTCCCGTCGCGCCTGCCGATGCTGCAGCTGGACCATGTGTTTGCCCGCGGGCTGCAACCGTTGGCGGTGCTGGTGCCGCGCGGGCGTGCCTGGGCGCGCCTGTCCGACCATCTGCCGTTGATCGCCGAGTTTGCCCTGCCCGTTGCGGCGCAAAGCCATGGCTGACTACCGTGGTGGCCACCAACTCTGCCTGCTTGAAGGGGCGCGGGAATTTTTTCCGCGACTGGTTGCCGACATCGACGCCGCCGCGCATGAGGTGCGGCTGGAGACCTACATTTTCGACGTCCAGGGCATGGGTGAACAGGTGGCCCAGGCACTGCGGCGCGCCGCGCAACGCCGGGTCGCCGTTTTTTTGCTGATGGACGGCGCGGGCACACCGGCCTTGCCCGCACGGTGGGCAGAAATTTTGACGAGCGCCGGTGTGCAGTGGCAAATTTTTTCACCGCTCGGGCGCCTCGGGCTGGCCCTGCCCAGCCGTTGGCGGCGTCTGCACCGAAAGTTGTGCGTGATCGACGGGCAGGTGGCCTATTGCGGCGGCATCAACGTGCTCGACGACTGGATCGACCCCAATCATGGCCGCCTGGCCGCGCCGCGTTTTGACTTTGCCGTGCGTGTCAGCGGTCCACTGGTGCAGGCGGTGCACGAGGCGATGGCGCAGTTCTGGTGGCGCCTGCGCGCGGTGCGCCGCGCCCAGCAGGTCGACTGGGCCGGCGCTTGGCAAGCTTTGCAGCGCGCCGTGCACGCACGCACGCAGTCAGCGCCGGCGCCGGCCGGTGCCGCCGGGGCGCGCGCGGCGTTGGTACTGCGTGACAACGTGCACCACCGTCGCCGTATCGAGCGTGCCTATTTACAGGCAATAGGCGAGGCGCGGCACGACGTCGTGCTGGCCAACGCCTACTTTTTGCCCGGACGCAAGATGCGCCGGGCGTTGATCGTCGCGGCCCGGCGCGGGGTGCGCGTGCGCCTGCTGCTGCAGGGGAACTACGAGTACTTCATGCAATACCACGCGACGCGCGCGCTGTACCAGCCGCTGCTGGCTGCCGGTGTCGACATCTTCGAATACAGCGACAGTTTTCTGCACGCCAAGGTCGCGGTCGTCGACCAACGCTGGGCGACCGTCGGCTCGTCCAACATCGACCCGTTAAGCCTTTTGCTGGCGCGTGAGGCCAATGTGGTCGTGCACGACGCCGCCTTCGCCCGTTTGCTCCATGAACGATTGGTGCAGGTCATGGCTGACAACGCGCAACCGGTTGAGTTTGATCGCCATCGGCAGCGACCACTGACGCAAAAAGTGCTCGACAAGCTGGCCTTGTGGCTGCTGCGCGGGTTACTGTTGATCAATGGCAAACGCTATTAAAATGAAAGCGTGTTGTGCTTTATTTGCAAGGGCTAGAGGCAAATAACCATAACAAAAAAAGGCTGCTACGATCGGCGCCTGACTTTTTCAATGCTCCATGCCCATGACAACCGTTGAAGAAACCGAAGGCGTTCCCGTTTCGGTCAAGATCCGCCAGCGTGTGCAGGCGGCGCGCAAACGCTTCCACGCCAACGACAACATCGCCGATTTCATCGAACCGGGCGAGTTTGATCGGCTGCTCGACGAGGTCGCGGCCAAGATGCAAGGCGTCCTCGACAGTCTGGTGATCGACACCGCGCACGACCACAACACCGACAACACGGCGCGCCGGGTCGCCAAGATGTACCTCAAGGAGGTGTTTGCCGGGCGCTATGCGAGCGAGCCAACGATCACCGAATTCCCGAACGCCGAGCACCTCAACGAGCTGATGATCGTCGGCCCGATCACCGTGCGCAGCGCCTGCAGCCACCATTTCTGCCCGATCATGGGCAAGATCTGGATTGGCGTGCTGCCCAATGAGCACACCAACGTCATCGGTTTGTCCAAATACGCCCGGCTGGCCGAATGGGTCATGGGCCGGCCGCAGATCCAGGAGGAGGCGGTGGTGCAACTGGCCGACCTGATCCAGCAGAAGACGCAGCCCGACGGCCTGGCCATCGTCATGGAGGCCAGCCACTTCTGCATGAGCTGGCGCGGTGTCAAGGACGTTGACAGCAAAATGATCAATTCGGTGATGCGCGGCAGCTTTCTCAAGGATGCCAATTTGCGCCGCGAGTTCTTGTCCCTGATTCCGCAGAAAGGCTAGAGAGGTTCATCATGTTGGTTCGTTTGTTGTATGCCAGTCGCGCCGTCGATAGCAGCGCCGACGCGATCGAGTCGATCCTGCACCAGTCGCGTGACCACAACCCGCACTGTGGCGTGACCGGCGTGCTGTGTTACGGCGGCGGTATTTTTCTGCAAGCCATCGAGGGCGGGCGGATGGCCATCAGTGACCTGTACGGGCACATCCAGCGTGACGCGCGCCACAAGGACGTGGTGCTGCTGCACTACGAGGAAATTGCTGAGCGCCGCTTTGCCGGCTGGACCATGGGCGAGGTCAACATGAACCGCATCAACGTCTCGATTCTGCTCAAGTACGGCGAGAAGCCCGAGCTCGACCCGTATTCCGTCTCGGGCAAAGTATCACTGGCACTGCTCGAAGAGCTGATGGCTACGGCGTCGATCATCGGGCGTGCCTGAAGCGCCGATCGCCAGCGCGCCCGACCCAAATCGCCCGTGCGTCTTGTTGGGCTGCGATTTCTCCAGCGCGCCTAGCCATAGAAAGCCCATCGTTCTAGCGCTTGGCCGTTGTGATGACGACCGGCTTGTCTTGTCGCAGCTGGTGTACTTCCCTACGCTGATTCGAGCGCGGTTTGCCGCCTTTTGTGCCGCACGCCCCGCAGGACAAAAGTTTGTCCACCGCGCCACCGACGGTCGAGCGGGTTCGAGCCCCAGCATGAAGTGGGTCAACCCGCCGGTGGCATTCATGTTGCACGCGGGTGTGCCGTTGCTGCTCGACGCCGGGGCCGCCTTGCCCGGCTTGCACCCAGGTGCGGCGGACAACTGCGACGCCCTTGGCCAGCCGTTGCGGGTGGCGCTGGAAGGTTATCCCGGCTTGCTCGCGCGGGAGGTGCTGAGTCGTCGCAGCTACAAGAGTGATGACGTCGCGCGTCAGACGCCAGAGCGGCTGATCGCACGCAAAGATTTGATCACTGCACTGGAGCAGGGCCGCACGCGACTGGGCCTGCGCCTCAAAGTCAGTCACGCCCAGCGTGATGCCTTGGTGGACGACGCGCGCGGCGACGCACTTGATGCGGTGTTGTGTTTGCTGCAAGCAGCATGGGCGCAGAGGCACGCCGATGCAGGTGATGCCAACTACGGCCTGCCCGCGACGATGGATCCGCTGGAAGGCTGGATCATCACCGTCTGACTCACTGTCAGATTATTGGGGTTGTTGGATCAGCGTATCTTCGATCTTGCCGGCCAGTTGTGAGATGGCCAGCGCCGCCGGGCAACCCGGTGTCGTCTGCAGCAGCAGTTGCCGGCGCATGACGGCCTGGCGTACCGACGTGTCGCCGGGAATGTCGCCCAGGTGCACCAGCCGGACTTTGCCATCGGTCTTGGCGACGACGAAGCGGTCGAGCACCTGTTGCAATTGCGAGGTGATGGCCCGGCCGTCGCCCATGCGCGCCGTCTGGTTGATGACCATGCGGATGGTGCGCCGTTTTTGCTCGCCGACCAGGACTTTGATGGTGGCGTAGGCGTCGGTCAACGAGGTCGGCTCGGGCGTGGCCACAACCAGCACCTCAGAGGCCAGCGACACGGCAAACAGCACCACGTCGGAAATACCGGCGCCAGTGTCGAGCAAGACGATGTCGTAGTGCGGCAGCAAGCCGGTCATGATGCGCAGGAAGTCGTTGCGCACGTTGGGCGTCAAACGTGAATACTCGACCATGCCCGAGCCGGCCAGCAACACCGAGAACCCGCCCGGCGCGCGCACGATGGCTTCTTCGAGCGTCGCCTTGCCGGTGAATACGTCGTGCAGGGTGATCTTCGGGTACAGGTTGAGCACCACGTCCAGATTGGCCAGCCCGAGATCGGCGTCGAGCACCAGCACTTTGTGGCCACGCTTGGCCAGCGCCGCGGCCAGGTTGGCCGAGACGAAGGTCTTGCCGACACCGCCTTTGCCGCTGGTCACGGCCAGCACCTTGCCCAGCGGTTTCAACGGCGGCACTATCGCGCCAACGGTTTCCTGCGGGGGTTCTTTGATGGAATCGTTCATGTCAATTCAGGTTGCTGGACGCCGTGCCAACCGGGGCGGCCGAGCCGTCGTTGGCGATACTTTCGATCCACGCCGGGTCACCCAGCGACAGCGGACCAAACAACAGATTCTTTTCCTCGGCGCTGACCGCCAGCGTTGGTTGCGGCTCGATGCAGACGCGGTTGCGGCCCTCTGACTTGGCCCGATACAGCTCGATGTCGGCACGATCGAGCCACAGCTCGGGCGTTGAGCGCACCCAGCGCGGGGCGTAGGCGCCACCGATGCTGATGGTGACCTTCAAGCGCGCGCCCGAGGGCAGCGGCACCGCCAGCGCGGCCACCGTCTCGCGGATGCGCTCGGCCACCTGCTGACCGTATTGACCCTGGCAATTGGGCAGGATGATGACGAATTCTTCGCCACCAAAGCGCGCCACCGTGTCCATCGGGCGCACGCAACTCGACAGCGCCGTGGCGACGTTTTGCAAAACGACGTCACCCACCGGGTGGCCATGGCTGTCGTTAACGTTTTTGAAGTGGTCTATGTCGAGCATTAACAGCAACGACGGTTCGCCCGAACGCGCGACCATTTCGATCTCGCGCAGCAACACGCTCTGAAAATAGCGGCGGTTGGCCAGACCCGTCAGCGGGTCCTTGAGCGACAGCTCGGCCAGCTTGTCGATCAGCGCTTGCAGGTACGATGTCGCCCCGGCGGTACCGGCGTCCGGCAAGCTCTGGCCGCTGTGCTTGAGCAAAGCATGCGCGTCGTCGAGCTTGAGCTCGCGCAGATCAACCAGAAACGATGCGGACGAGGTGGGCAAGACGACCCCTTGTTTGGATCAAACAAGTCTAACAGCTCAAGCCTTTGGCGACGCTTGCCGGGTGCGGCGGTCTTGGGGCGTTTGCTCGTCGTTTGGGTGCGTTTATTTTTTTGCTGAGGATGCAATGGTGGCAGCGTGGCAAAGGGCGGCGGGTGGCAAGTGTTTGGCGGCGGTGGTTGGCGTTTTTGGCGCCTCGCTGGCCTGCGCCGAGGTGTTTTTTGCGCCAGTGACGGCGGTGCCCGACGGCGACACCTTGTGGGTGCAGTCGCCAGCCGGCGCTGCCCCGCGCAAGCTGCGCCTGCAGGGGCTTGATGCGCCGGAAATCTGCCAGGCCGGCGGTGTGGCCGCGCGCGACGCCTTGCGCGCGCTGGTGGCGCAGAAAGTTGTGCGCGTTGACGTGCGCTATGCGGACGACTACGGCCGCGGTCTGGCGCACGTGCAGGTCGACGGGGCGGACGTTGGCGCAGCGCTGGTGCTTGCTGGCCACGCCTGGTCGTCGGGCTGGCGGCGCAGTCGCGGACCCTACGCCGTGCAGGAAGACGAGGCCCGCAGCGCACGCGCAGGCTTGTTCGCCGATCCCGACCCCGAGCCGCCACGGCGCTTTCGCCAGCGCAACGGCAGTTGCTACGTGCGCGACGTCGACGGCAGCTTCAAGCTGAAGTAGTGCTGCCTGGCGTCAAGCCACCACACACCGGGCAAGCCGGCTGGCGCTGCAAGCGCACTTCGGTGAACGCCATGGCCTGGCCGTCGAGCATCAACAAGCGGCCGGTCAGCGCTTGGCCGGCGCCGCTGATGAGCTTGAGCGCTTCGGCGGCCTGGATGCTGCCGATAACACCCACCAGCGGTGCGAACACACCCATGGTGGCGCAACGGGTTTCCTCATAGCTGTTTTCCGGTGGAAAGACGCAGGCGTAGCACGGCGATGCGGCGTCACGCGGGTCATACACACACACCTGGCCGTCAAAGCGGATCACCGCACCCGACACCAGCGGCTTGCGGTGCGCCACGCAGGCGGTGTTGATGGCGTGGCGCGTGGCAAAGTTGTCGCAACAGTCGAGCACCAGGTCGGCCTGCGCCACCAGGGTATCGAGCAGCGCAGCGTCGGCGCGCGCCTGCACGGCGTTGACTTGCACACCGGGGTTGAGTTGACCGATGGCGCTCTGGATCGAGGCGACCTTGGCGTTGCCAACGCGCTCGACCGTGTGGGCGATTTGCCGCTGCAGGTTGGTCAGATCGACCGTGTCGTGGTCGACGACGGTGATGCGGCCAACGCCGGCCGAACCCAGATACAAGGCCACCGGCGAGCCCAACCCGCCCGCACCGATGATCAAGACATGTGCGTCGGTGATGCGCTGCTGGCCTTCAACGCCAATTTCGTTGAGCAGGATGTGGCGCGAATAGCGCAGCAGGTCGTCGTCGTTCATGATCGGCGCCTGGCCTAGTTTTCCTTCTTTTCTTCGCTGCGCTCGACTTGCGTCTTGCTGACCATGACGGTCAAGCCCTTGAGTTGATTGAGCGCCTGGCGCAACTGGAAGTCTTTGTCCGAGCCGTAGACGGGCAGTTGCCGCTCGGCGGCAGGTTTTTTCATTTCTTCTTCGAGCTTCTTGCGCGCTTCTTCACGCGCTTTCTCGCGGGTGGCGTCCTTTTCTTCCGCGCCCTGGCCGCTGGTCAGGTGCTTTTCAAGGTCGGCTTCGCGGGTGCGCAAGGCGGCAAACAGGTTGCCTTCTTCGGACTCGTCGACCATCACGTCAGGGACGATGCCCTTGGCCTGAATCGAGCGACCGCTGGGCGTGTAGTAGCGGCTGGTGGTGAGCTTGAGCGCGGCGGTGGGACAGTTGTCCATGCGGAACGCCGGGTCCAGGCAGACCGCCGTTTGCACCGAACCTTTGCCAAAGGTCTGGCTGCCGAGCAGCTTGGCGCGTTGGTGGTCTTGCAGGGCGCCGGCGACGATTTCGCTGGCCGAGGCCGAGCCTTCGTTGACCAGCACCACCAGCGGGAGGGTCTTCAGGGCGCCGTGGGTCACTTCGTCAAGCCGTTTGAGCGGATCGCTACCGTGGCGTGCGTAGTAGCGCGGCGAGGCCTTGTAGGTGAATTTGCTCTCGGGCAACTGGCCGTTGGCCGACACCACGGTGACGTTTTCCGGCAGGAACGCCGCCGAAATCGCCACCGCCGCGTCGAGGTAGCCGCCCGGGTCGTTGCGCAGGTCAAGCACCAGGCCCTTGAGCGCCGGTTCTTGCCTGTAAAGTTCTTCGACCTTGCGGGCAAAGTCGGTAACGGTGCGCTCCTGGAACTGGCTCAGGCGCACCCAGCCGTAGCCGGGTTCGATCAGCTTGGCCTTGACGCTCTGCGTCTTGATGACCTCGCGGACGATGGTCACGCTGAAGGTACGGTTCTCGTCCTTGCGGAAAATGCTTAAAACCACCTTGGTATCGGGCTCGCCACGCATGCGTTTGACGCCTTCGTTGAGCGTCATGCCTTTCACCGGTGTTTCGTCGATCTTGACGATCAGGTCATTGGGTTTGAGGCCAGCACGAAAAGCCGGCGAGTCTTCGATGGGCGAGACCACCTTGATCAGCCCATCTTCTTGCGAGATTTCGATGCCGACGCCGACAAACTTGCCGGTGGTGCCTTCGTTGAAGTCCTTCAGCGCCTTTTTGTCCATGTACACCGAGTGCGGGTCCAGCCCGGAGACCATGCCGGCGATGGCGTCGGTGATGAGCTTTTTCTCGTCGACCGGCTCGACGTAGTTGCTCTTGATCATGCCAAAGACGGCGGCAAGCTGTTGCAACTCTTCCAGCGGCAGCGGCGCCAGCGTGCCGCGGGCGACGGTTTGCAAGGACACGCTGGCCAGCGCGCCAGCCAGCGCACCGGCTGACAGCAGGCCGACGATCTTCAGTTTTTGACCCATAGTGGTTCCCGAGTGGCGGTGCAAAAAAATGACGTGAAAGACCTGCTTGGAGCGTGCACGGCCAGACAGGTTCCGCTGGTCACGCCACGTGGCATCAGCGTTTGCCTTGCGCAGCTACCGCCGCGGCCGCTTTGGCTGCGGCCTCGGCGTCGCCCAGGTAGTAATGGCGAATCGGCTTGAGCGCGTCGTCGAGTTCGTAGACCAGCGGAATTCCGTTTGGAATGTTCAGCCCAACAATGGCGTCGTCGGAGATGCCGTCTAGATACTTGACCAGCGCGCGGATCGAGTTGCCGTGCGCGGCGATGACGACGCGCTGGCCGCTCTGAATGGTTGGCGCGAGCACCTCGTTCCAGTACGGCAGCACGCGCGCGACGGTGTCTTTCAGGCATTCGGTCAGCGGTACTTGCGCCGGTGCCAGGCCGGCATAGCGCCGGTCGCCACGTTCGCAGCGCGGGTCGGTGGGCGTCAGCGCTGGCGGCGGCGTGTCGTAGCTGCGTCGCCAGATCAACACTTGGTGGTCGCCGTACTGCTTGGCGGTCTCGGCTTTATTGAGGCCTTGCAATGCGCCGTAATGGCGCTCATTGAGGCGCCAGCTGTTGACCACCGGCAGCCAGGTGCGGTCCATTTCGTCGAGCACGTGCCACAGCGTGCGCGTGGCGCGCTTGAGCACGCTGGTGTAGGCGATGTCGAAGTCGTAGCCTTCGGCTTTCAGCAGTGCCCCGGCACTTTTTGCCTGCGCCAGCCCCAGCGGCGTGAGGTCGACGTCGGTCCAGCCGGTGAAGCGGTTTTCAAGATTCCAGGTCGATTCGCCGTGGCGAATGAGAACAAGTTTGTGCATGGTTTGCTGTAGAGACGGGGGCTGCGCCGGATGCGGCATTCTAAAATGCCCGGTTGAGCTCCCTCTCTTTACAAGGAATTGCAATTGAAATTTATCGTCGATAACTGGATGCTGATCGCCGTGGCGCTGTCAGCCGGTGGCATGTTGCTGTGGCCGGTGCTGGGTCGCGGCGGCCCGGGGGCGTTGACACCCGACGGCGCGGTGCGACTGATGAACCGCGAAAAAGCCGTCGTCGTGGACATCTGTGAACCGGCCGAATACGCCGCCGGTCACATCGTCGGCGCGCGCAACATCCCCTTGGGCGAGCTCGAGGGCAAGCTGGCCGCGGTGGTGAAGAACAAAGCCACGCTGCTGATTCTGGTGTGCCAGTCGGGCGCGCGCAGCAGCCGCGCGCTGGCCATCGCCAAAAAGCTCGGCTTTGAAAACGTGCAGTCGCTCGCTGGGGGGCTGGCCGCCTGGCGCAGCGCCAATTTGCCCGTTGAAAAGACCTGATCGTCCGTCGCCACCAAGGAAAGCCATGCAAGCCGTCAAGATGTACACCACCGCCGTCTGCCCCTACTGCATCCGCGCCAAGCAATTGCTCAAGGCGCGCGGTGTGACGCAGATCGACGAAATCCGCATCGACGAGCGCCCGCAGGAGCGCGACGAGATGATGCGCAGCACCGGGCGACGCACCGTGCCGCAAATCTTCATTGGCGAGACCCACGTGGGCGGCTGCGACGACTTGATCGCACTGGACGCCCGTGGCGGCTTGCTGCCGTTGCTCGGCGCCGCTTGACGTCGACTTGTTTCGGGCCGTCGCTTGACGGCTCATCTGTCAGTTTTTAACCAAGAGAACCTTATGTCCGAAGAGCAAACCCCTGTGTTCCAGATTCAGCGCGTGTACCTCAAAGAGGCGTCGCTGGAGCAGCCCAATTCGCCCGCCATCCTGCTTGAAAAAGAGCAACCCAGCGTCGACATTCAACTCGGTGTAAACGCCGCGCCGGTGGGCGAGGGCGTGTTCGAGGTCGTCGTCACCGCCACGGTGCAAACCAAGATCAAGGACAAAACGGTGTTTCTGGCCGAGGCCTCGCAAGCGGGTATTTTTGAAGTGCGCAACCTGCCGCCCGAGCAAATGGGTCCGGTCATGGGCATTGCCTGCCCGCAAATCGTCTATCCGTACCTGCGCGGCAACGTGGCTGATTTGATCCAGCGCGCCGGCTTCCCGCCGGTGCATCTGTCGGAAATCAATTTTCAGGCAATGTACGAGCAGCAGCAACGGCAGGCGGCGCAGGCCGCCGCGGGCGAAGCCGCACCGGCGCAATAAGCCGCGCCCGTCGCGCTCCCCCGCTTGCGCCGTTCGCCCTGCACCCCATGAAACTGCTCGTCATTGGCGCCGGCGCGTGGGGCACGGCAATTGCCCTCAGCGCCGTCGCGCTGGGGCGTCGGGTGACGCTGTGGGCGCGTGACGCCGCGCAGGTCGCGGCCATGCAGGCGCGGCACCAGAACCAGCGTTACCTGCCCGGCATCACGCTGCCGCCAACGCTCGCCTTCAGCAGCGCCGCCTGGCCGCAACTGGCCGCGCTGGCGCACGACGCCGACCTGGTGGTGCTGGCCACGCCGATGTCGGCGCTGCGCCAGACGCTTGAGCCGCTGCGCCATTGCGCTGCGCCGGTGGCCTGGTTGTGCAAAGGTTTTGAAGCCCCGATTGATGGGTCTTTTGGCCTGCTAGCCCATGAAATACAAGCGCAAGTAGCTCCTGAATTAATAGCTGGTGTACTCAGTGGTCCGAGCTTTGCGCAAGAGGTGGCGCACGGCCAGCCGACGGCACTGGTGGCGGCCAGTGCGCACGCGCGTGTGCGTGATGCGTTGGTGGCGGCGTTTCACGGCCCCAGTGTGCGCGTCTACGCCAACGACGACATCGTCGGCGTGGAGGTGGGCGGCGCCGTGAAGAACGTGCTAGCCATCGCCGCCGGGTTGTGCGACGGGCTGCACCTGGGCCACAACGCGCGCGCCGCGTTGATCACCCGTGGCTTGGCCGAAATGACCCGTCTGGGGGTGGCGCTGGGCGCGCGCGCTGACACTTTTATGGGCTTGAGCGGCCTGGGCGACCTGGTGCTGACCGCCACCGGCGATTTGTCGCGCAACCGCCAGGTCGGTTTGGCGCTGGCGCAGGGCCGTACGCTGGCGCAGGCCACTGCCGCCCTGGGTCACGTCGCCGAAGGGGTTTACAGTGCCCGCACCGTCGTGCAGCGCGCCGACGCGCTGGCGGTGGTGATGCCGATCGCCCGCGCCGTGGTGGCCTTGCTCGACGGTCAACTGGCGCCGGCGCAAGCAGTGGCCTCACTGATGGGGCGCGAACCGGCCCCCGAGGCGGTGGCTGGCCGGTGTTGACGCTGTTTTTTTTTGAGGAGTTTGCCGATGACACCCGCGCATGAATATTCTGCCAACGTGCTGGCGCAACTGGCGCACGACGACGTGGCCCGCGCGCTAATGGAGGACGTGGGCGCCGGCGACCTGACCGCCGCCCTGGTTGACGCCAACTGCCCGGCGCGCGCCACCGTGGTCGCCCGCGAGGAAGCGGTCATTTGCGGGCAAGCCTGGGTGCAGGCGGCGTTTGCCCAGCTTGACGCCAACGCCCGCATCACCTGGCACGTGGGCGAAGGCCATCGCTGCAAGGCCGACCAGGTGGTGCTGGAGGTCGACGGCGCCGCGCGCGCCTTGCTTACCGCCGAACGCACGGCGTTGAATTTTTTGCAGCTGCTCAGCGCCGTGGCAACCAAGACCAGTGCCTTTGTGCAGGCGGTGCGCGAGGTGCCGGGTAACCGCGCGCAGATCGTCGACACGCGCAAGACGCTGCCCGGACTGCGCCGCGCGCAAAAGTACGCCGTGCACGTTGGCGGCGGCACCAACCATCGCATCGGCTTGTTTGACGCGGTGCTGATCAAGGACAACCACATCGCCGCCGCCGGCGGTGTCTCCGCGGTGTTGCACCGCGCCGCTGCGGTGGCACCGGGCGCCAAGTTCGTCGAGATCGAAGTCGAGACCATCGCCCAGCTTGCAGAGGCGCTGGACGCCGGCGCGGCCATGGTGCTGCTCGACAACATGGGGCTGGCGCAGTTGCACGAGGCGGTGCGCGTCAACGCTGGGCGTGCGCAGCTGGAGGTTTCGGGCGGCGTCAATTTGTCGAGCGTGCGGGCGATCGCCGCGACCGGCGTTGACCGAATCTCCATTGGCGCTTTGACCAAAGACGTCAAGGCGATTGATTTTTCTATGCGTTTTAGGGCTATAGCCCAATAAAATAAGGCGCATATAGCTATAAATAATGTAGTATAAAAGGCGCACGATGTCGACCCCGAACCCACGCAAAACTGTCGATTACGAGCAACCCGAGCTGGCCGCTGGCGCGGCGCCGGCCGTCAACGCCGTGTGCACCACCAAGCACGCCTGGGCCCGTGTACCGCTGGAGCCAACACCGCTTGAGCGCGCCGCGCTGAAAGACAAGATCCGCCGCCTGCTCAAAGAAAAAAACGCGGTGCTGGTGTCGCACTATTACGTGCATCCGGACCTGCAAGACCTGGCCGAAGAGACCGGCGGCATCGTCAGCGATTCGCTCGAGATGGCGCGCTTTGGCCGCGACCACGCGGCCACCACGCTGGTGGTCTCGGGCGTGCGCTTCATGGGCGAAACGGCAAAAATTCTCTCGCCGCAAAAGCGCGTGCTGATGCCCGACTTGGACGCCACCTGCTCACTCGACCTGGGTTGCCCGGTGGACGAATTCAGCGCTTTTTGCGACGCCCACCCTGGGCGCACCGTGGTCGTTTACGCCAACACCAGCGCGGCCGTCAAAGCGCGCGCCGACTGGCTGGTC
>JBBIGT010000006.1:0-30610 GCA_037447395.1 Comamonadaceae bacterium
ACGGCGGTATTTTCATTCCGACCAACCGCGACTACCAGTTGGGCGACGCGGTGTACGTGTTGATCTCGCTACCCGAAGACACCCAGCGTTATCCGGTGGCTGGCAAGGTGGCCTGGGTGACGCCGGCCAAGGCCACGGGTGGGCGCACGCAAGGCGTCGGTGTGCATTTCCCCGACGACGAAGGCGCGCGTACGCTGAAGCTCAGAATCGAGGAAGTTCTGGGCAAGACCGTGACCGCCGACCGCGCGACGCAGACCATTTGACGTTCGCTGCGAACGCAGCGGTAAACCGGCTATTGCATGTTTGTCGACTCCCACTGCCACCTCAATTTCCCTGAACTGTTGGCGCAACTGCCCGACATCTTGCACGCGATGCAGCAGCAAAACGTGTCCCGGGCGCTGTGCGTCAGCACCACGCTCGAAGATTTTCCGGCGGTGCACCGGCTGGCCATGGCGCACGCCAATCTTTGGGCGACGGTGGGCGTTCACCCAGACAACGAGGGTGTGCGCGAGGCCAACCTGGATGAACTGCTGCGCTTGGGGCAGTTGCCGCGTGTGGTCGGCGTTGGCGAAACCGGCCTGGATTACTACCGGCTCAATGGCCGCACGGTCGCCGACATGCACTGGCAGCGTGAACGCTTTCGCGTGCACATCCGTGCGGCGCGTCGCTTGGGCAAGCCGTTGGTGATCCACACGCGCAACGCCGCTGCCGACACCTTGCAGGTGTTGCGCGAAGAGGGCGAAAACGGCACCAGTGGTTGTGCCGGCGGCGTATTTCATTGCTTTACCGAAGACTGGGCCGTGGCCCGTGCGGCGCTCGACCTGGGTTTTTATCTTTCTTTTTCCGGGATACTGACGTTCAAGAGCGCGCAGGCGATCCGAGATGTGGCCGCGCAAGCGCCGCTGGACCGGGTACTGATCGAAACCGACAGCCCCTATCTGGCACCGGTGCCGTACCGTGGCAAAACCAATAACCCGTCGTATGTGCCTTACGTGGCCGAACAACTGGCCCAGTTGCACGGCCGCAGCGTGGCCGAGATTGGCCAGATCACCAGCGCCAATTTTGACCGACTGTTTACCGCGGTGGGCCGTCCAGCAAGTTGAGTTCCATGCTGACAAAATACATTAAAAACATACTGTATCTATTTGTTTTTACATTATGTTTTAGCGTAAGCGCCGGATCCTATGATGACTTTTTTTCAGCCATCCAACGCGATGACGCGGGGCAGGTACAAAGCCTGCTGGCACGTGGTTTTGACGCCAACACGCTCAGTGCTGACGGCACGCATGGCCTGTTGCTGGCCTTTAAAGCCGGTTCTTTGGCAACCGCCAAGGTGCTGATCCAGTCACCGAAGATTGCCGTTGAGAGTCGAAACGCCGTCGACGAGAGTCCGTTGATGCTGGCGGCGCTGGCCGGTGACGTCGAGCTGTGCCGCCTGCTCGTGGCCAAAGACGCCGACGTCAACAAACCCGGTTGGGCACCCTTGCATTACGCGGCCACTCACGGCCATTTGGCGGTGATGCGTCTGTTGCTCGACGAAAACGCCTTTATCGACGCGCAGTCGCCCAACGGCACCACGCCGTTGATGATGGCGGCGCGCTATGGCACGCCAGAGGCGGTCAGGTTGCTGCTGGAATCGGGTGCCGACCCGTCGATCAAGAATGTGCTGGGACTCAGTGCGCTGGACTTTGCAAATCAGGGCCAGCGCAGCGATTCAGCGGCGCTCATCGCCGCGTTTGTGCGCGGCCGGCAGCCTAAAGGGACCTGGTGACTCTGTTGGTTAGTAGATACGATGTGTATTATGTTAAGTAACGGTTGATCGGACATCGATTTGTTCGCCGCGGCACC
The DNA here is from genome assembly GCA_037447395.1 of Comamonadaceae bacterium. Lineage (GTDB taxonomy): Bacteria > Pseudomonadota > Gammaproteobacteria > Burkholderiales > Burkholderiaceae_C > Rhodoferax. Next base: position 1,849 of record JBBIGT010000006.1, read on the forward strand.
ACCACCGCTCAAGTCACCGAAAACGTAACGATCGGCGCTCCCTCGTCGCTCAACGGCGCGCCCAAGGCAATTTCGCCTTGACCGTGCAGGATGCAATCTTCGCGACGCAGCTGCACGTCGGGGCCACCGCCAGCGAAACGCACCCAGGTTCCGTAGGAACTGACGTCGACCAGCATGACGCTGCCGTTGCGCCAGTCAATACGCGCGTGTTTGCGCGATACCCGCACGTCGTCGACAACAAACTCGACTTGTTTTGAGCGGCCAATGTGCAGCGGCAAATCGTAGGCGTGAAACTGCATCTTGACGCCCATGAAAGCCAGTTCGATCTGCACGCCCAGCGCGTCGCCCAATGCGCCGGTCATGGTGTGCAAGTCCGCCTGAACCGTCATGGCGTCGGTGGCCAGATCTTCTTGCCACTCGACCTGAAAGACGGCACACGGCTCGGCGCGCCCGCGGATGTGAATCGCGCCCAAAGAGCGAAACCGCTCGTTGGGCAAGGCAAATGCATCGCCGAGCGCCTCGTGATTGACCCAGATCTGATGAGCGCTGGTTAGTTCGCTGAGTCTGGAGGCGATATTGACCGCGTCGCCATAGCAGTCGTCATCGACAAACTCGACACCGCCACGAGCCACGCCAATGCGCAACGGCATGTACGCGTTGGTGGGCATTTGACTCAAAACCTGCTGGTAGGCGCGCTGCAGGTCGATCACCGTCGACACGGCCTGCTTGCTGTCGTCAAAAACGACCAACACGCCATCGCCCAGCATCTTGATGACCTTGCCGCCCTGCTCGGTACAGCGCTGCGCCACCCATGCGGTGGCCCGCGTCACCACCTCCGTGGCGCGGGCGTTGCCCAAGGCTTCAAAGACACCCGTGCTGCCGAACAGATCGGCAAAAACGACCGTAGTCTGGACGCTCATTATTGGTTGAATTCCCTTTTGATACTACCCCGAGTTTAGGCCATTCGCGCAGGCAAATTACAGATGTCCCCACGCCATCAGCACATCGCGATCTTGAGCGCCCAAATCAACTCGCGCGCCAACTGGCAACAACACCTTGGTGGCCACATGGCCAAACGGCAAATTGGTCAAAACCGGCACACGAAGTTGCTGGTGCAGCCACGCGACCACGCTGGACAAGCCAAAGCCGCGGTCGTGCGCGGTCAATTTGAATTCGGTGAACTGCCCCAGCACAATGGCCTGCTGGCGCTGCAACACGCCGGCGTAGAGCAATTGCGTCAGCGTGCGCTCAATACGGTAAGGGTGTTCGGCCACGTCTTCAAGAAAAAGTACGCCACGACGAACGTCAGGGAAATAGGGCGTGCCCAGCAATGACGCCAGCACCGTCAAGTTGCCTCCCCAAAGCGTGGCATTGTGGACGGCTACGTCGGTTACTTCACCGCCCCGTGATTGACGCCAGCCGGTGCCCTCGCCTTGGCCACGCAACCAATCGTCAAAACAGGCTTGCATGATTTCGTCAGGCGCGTCAACACCGCCAAAACCCTCGCAAAGTGCCGGCCCGGCCCAGGTCACGACGCCCGTTTTAGCCAACACGGCGCTTTGCAATGCGGTGAAGTCGCTGATACCCACAAACTGCGTGCCCCGACCCATCGCCCGAGCCATTTTTTTGTAATTGATGCGCGGCAAGATGCGCGTCAGGCCATAGCCACCGCGGGAAATCAGGGCGACATCGGCACCGCTGTCGCAGGCACGCTCGATCGCTGCCAAGCGGGTCGCGTCGTCGCCGGCGAAGCGCTGCTGACTGGCCAACGCTGCGGGGTCAACCTCGACCTCGTGACCCTGAGCTTGCAAGCGCTTGATGCCACGGCGAAACGCCGCTTTGTCGCGCACCGCCCCCGAGGGCGAGTAGATGTAAATGTGCTTTTTCATATGGATTTGCCGGTAGCAGAAAACGCCCGCAGCGCCGCCTGGTGCCCTGGGTCGGGAAAAGGCGCCGCCATTGCGTCTGGCGGCAACGGGTCGGGTTGCCCTTGTTGTACGTCGGTGACGATGTCGCCGGCCACATCGCGCAGACGTTGCGCCAAAGCTTGCATGTCGGCCGGCGCCAGCAGCGTCACTTGGCGCAACTGCAGTCGTTGAAACAACTGCACCAGCGTGTCGGCGTGCCATGGCAAGCGATGGGCCGATGCTTTTTTGGGCTTGTCGCTTTTGCCAAAACCGATCAGGTCCGGGCAAATGACGCGCTGCCCCTGGGCGATGGCCAGGGTTACCCGTGTGTGCCAGGAGAGGCACCAACTCGCCGGGCCATGCAAAAAAACCAGGGCGCTGCGTTGCGCCGCGGGGCCACTGTCGAGGTAGTGCAGCTGCAGCCCAGCCAACGCCGGCAGATCGTGAACGAAAAAAGACGGAGCTGGAAGATCAGGCAAATGGGCGAAGCGGCCAAGCCCGGTGCGCAAAGCGTCGTCGCGTAATGGCGCCCTGCCCGGCTGACTTTTTTCCAGCGCCTGGCGTTGTCGCTGGGCGCTAAAAAAACGCTGCAGCAGGCGGCCACATTCATCTGCGCAGACGCCGCCCAGCACCTGCGTTCGGTGGTTGATCGCCGGTTGGGCAAAGACGTTCAAGACCGAGCCTGCCGCACCGGTTTTGCCGTCTGGCGCACCAAAGATGACCCGTTTCAGCCGGGCGTGCAGCATGGCGCCGGCGCACATGGCGCACGGCTCCAGCGTCACGTACAACTCGCAATCGTCCAACCGGTAATTGCCTAGCCGCTCGGCTGCGGTGCGCAGGGCAAGCATTTCGGCGTGTGCCGTTGGGTCGTGCTGGGCGATCGGCGCATTGGCGCCGTGGCCAACGATTTGCTCATTGCAGACGACGACGGCGCCAACCGGCACCTCGGCATTGGCCATCGCCAGGCTTGCCTGCGCCAACGCTGCGTTCATCCAGTGGCGATCGCGGTCGATGCCTGGCGCGTCAACCGCGGCGGTGGCGTCACTCCCACTCGATGGTTGCTGGCGGCTTGCTGCTGATGTCATAGGTGACACGGTTGATGCCACGCACTTCGTTGATGATGCGGTTTGAGACTTTTTTCAGCAGCGCGTAGGGCAGCTCGGCCCAGTCGGCGGTCATGAAGTCGCTGGTTTGTACCGCGCGCAGCGCCACCACGTAGTCGTAGGTACGCCCGTCGCCCATGACGCCGACACTCTTGACCGGCAGGAACACGGTAAACGCCTGGCTGGTGAGTTCGTACCAGGTTTTGCCGCTGGCCTCGTCGACGCAGTTGTTGAGCTCTTCGATGAAGATCGCGTCGGCACGGCGCAGCAGGTCGGCGTATTCCTTTTTGACCTCACCAAGGATGCGCACGCCCAGACCCGGGCCGGGAAACGGATGGCGGTAAACCATGGGGTACGGCAATCCCAGCGCCACACCCAGTTCGCGCACTTCGTCCTTGAACAGCTCGCGCAGCGGCTCCAGCAGTTTCAAACCCAGTTGCTCAGGCAAGCCGCCGACGTTGTGGTGGCTCTTGATGACCACAGCCTTCTTGTTCTTGGCGCCGCCAGACTCGATGACGTCGGGATAAATGGTCCCTTGCGCCAACCATTTTGCTCCATTATTACTAGCGCCTGACGCTTTAAGTGCAAGGGCTTGCGCCTTAAAAACGTCTACAAATTCGCGACCGATGATCTTGCGCTTGGCTTCCGGGTCGGCGACACCGGCGAGCTGCCCCAGGAACTGTTCAGACGCGTCAACCCGGATCACCCTGGCGTGCAGCTTGCCGGCAAACATGTCCATCACCAGGTCGCCCTCGTTCAGGCGCAGCAGGCCGTGGTCGACAAACACGCAGGTCAGCTGCTCGCCGATGGCGCGGTGGATCAGCGCGGCGGCCACCGACGAGTCGACACCACCAGAAAGGCCCAGAATGACTTCTTCGTCGCCCACCTGGGCACGAATCTGTGCGACCGCCTCGGCGATGTAGTCGCCCATGATCCAGTCGGCGCGCGCGCCACAGATGTCCAGCACAAAACGCTCCAGAATCGCTGCGCCGCGGGGGGTGTGCGTCACCTCGGGGTGAAACTGCACGGCGTAAAAACGCCGCGTTTCGTCGGCCATGCCGGCAATCGGGCAACTGTCGGTGCTGGCCATGAGCGTAAAGCCCGGCGGCATCTCGGTAACCTTGTCGCCGTGGCTCATCCACACCTTGAGCATGCCGTGGCCTTCGCTGGTGGCGTAGTCCTGAATGCCGTTGAGCAACGCCGTGTGGCCATGCGCGCGCACGTTGGCGTGGCCAAACTCGCGCTGGTGGCCGCTGGTGACGACGCCGCCGAGCTGGTGCGCCATCGTCTGCATGCCGTAGCAAATGCCCAGCACCGGCACACCCAGCTCAAACACTGCCTGCGGCGCCTTGTCGGTACTGTCTTCGTAAACGCTGGCGTGGCTGCCCGACAGGATGACGCCTTTGAGCTTGCCGTCACGCGCGTAGGCGCGCACCCAATCGTCGCTGACGTCGCAGGGATGCACCTCACAAAAGACGTGCGCCTCGCGTACGCGCCGGGCGATCAGCTGTGTGACCTGCGAGCCAAAGTCAAGAATCAGTATCTTTTGATGCATTATTCGGCGCGGTAGTTGGGCGCTTCTTTGGTGATCTGCACGTCGTGGACGTGGCTTTCACGGATGCCCGCGGTGGTGATCTCGACAAACTCGGCCTTGTCCTGCATTTCGGCAATGGTCGCGCAGCCGCAATAACCCATGCTGGCGCGCAGGCCGCCGGCCATCTGGAAAATGATGGCGACCATTGAACCCTTGTACGGCACGCGGCCTTCGATGCCTTCGGGCACCAGTTTGTCTGCATTCGGGTTGCCGGTGCTGGATTCCTGAAAGTAGCGGTCGGCGCTGCCTTGCTGCATGGCGCCGATACTGCCCATGCCACGGTAGCTTTTGTAGCTTCGGCCCTGGTACAAAATGACTTCGCCCGGCGCTTCTTCGGTCCCGGCGAACATGCTGCCCATCATGACCGTGTGCGCGCCGGCAGCGATGGCTTTGGCGATGTCGCCGCTGAAGCGCACGCCACCGTCGGCAATCAGTGGCACACCAGTGCCCTTGAGCGCGGTGGCGACGCTGTCGATGGCCATGATCTGCGGCACGCCGACACCGGCGACGATGCGGGTGGTACAGATCGAGCCCGGCCCAATGCCGACCTTGACCGCGTCGGCACCGGCCTCAACCAGCGCCAGGGCGGCGGCGCCGGTTGCAATGTTGCCGCCAATGACTTCCACCTGCGGAAAATTCTGCTTGACCCAGCGCACCCGGTCGATGACACCCTTGCTATGCCCGTGTGCCGTATCAACCACGATGGCGTCGACGCCCGCTTTGGCCAGCAGTTCGACTCGCTCTTCGGTGCCCTCACCGACGCCGACCGCGGCGGCGACGCGCAATTTACCGTGGTCGTCACGCGCCGCGTTCGGGAAACTGGTTTGCTTGGTGATGTCCTTGACGGTGATCAGGCCCTTGAGCTCAAAGGCGTCGTTGACGACCAGTAGACGTTCGATCTTGTGTTGGTTGAGCAACACCTTGGCCTGCGCCAGCGTGGTGCCGTCGGGCACGGTAATGAGTTTGTTGCGTGGCGTCATGATCTGGCTGACGGCCAAGTCCAGTCGCGTCTCGAAACGCAAATCCCGCCCGGTGACGATGCCGGCCACCCGGCCACCGTCGATCACCGGAAAGCCTGAAACACCCAGTTGCTCCGACAAGGCCATGACCTGCCGCACCGTGTGCTGCGGGGTAATGACCACCGGGTCGCGCAAGACGCCCGATTCGTAGCGCTTGACCTTGGCCACTTTGGCTGCCTGCTGCTGCGCCGTCATGTTTTTGTGGATGACGCCGATGCCGCCTTCCTGGGCAATGGCGATCGCCAGGCGCGCCTCGGTAACGGTGTCCATGGCCGCCGACACCAGCGGCAGATTCAGGGCAATGTTGCGGGTAAAGCGGGTGGCGAGCGTGGTGTCCTTGGGCAGGACTTGGGAGTAGGCTGGCACCAATAACACGTCGTCAAAGGTGAGCGCTTTACCAATCAGGCGCATGATGAAAGCTCCAAATTGGTGGATTGTATCTGCCGACTTGTCGCCGGCGTGGCCGCCATACCTGCGGGGCGGGCGCAACAGCGCTGACGCCGGTGCTGTAAAAATGTGCAAGTCCGCCGCGCTGGCTCATGGCAATCGCCTAAACTTCGCGCCCATGAACACGTTCCTTCGCTTGGCGTTTTTCCTTACCTGTTGGCTGTCCAGTACCGCTTTTGCTCAGTGGCAGTGGCTGGACAAGGACGGCCGTCCGGTGTTCAGTGACCGCGCGCCGCCGCCCAGCGTGGCTGAAAAATCCATTGTTCGCCGTCCTGCCCAATCGGTCGTGGCCCCGGTCGCCAACGCCGCCGATGGCGCGGTGGCACCGGCATCCGCTGCCGCCAGCGCGACCCAGGCCAGTGGCGTCGACAAAAATTTGGCCGAACAGAAGAAGAAGGCCGACGCCGCCGACGCCGCCAAGCGCAAGACTGAAGAAGACCGCATCGCCGCGGCCCGGGCCGACAACTGCAAACGCGCCCGCGCCGCCCAAGTCGGCCTGAATTCAGGCGTGCGCATGAGCCGCATGACCGCCCAAGGCGAGCGTGAGGTGATGGACGACGCGGCCCGCGCGGTCGAGGCCAAACGCATCCAGTCGATCATCACCAGCGACTGCAAGTAAGGCGCTGGCGCCGGCACGACGCCGCCCGTCAGTAGCCGGCGCCCGCGCCAGGACGCTTTTTGGCAAACAAGCCGGCCGTACGCGCGCCCTGTTTGACGAAACGCTCACGCCGCGCCACCTTGGGGTCGACGCGCAGCGGGCGATACACCTCAACCCGATCAAGATCACGCAAGGGCTGCTGCCAGTTGGCCTTGCGGCCCCAAACGCCGACGTGCAAGGCGTGCGTCGCCAGCTCCAGCGCGGACTGCGCAAGACCAGCGCGCAACAACGCGTCGCCGACGTTGCAGGGCGCCGCCAGCGACAGCGCAAATTCATGCACCGCACGCGCCTGCGGTGCATAAACCACCGTGATGGCCAGCGTCGGCCTACTCACCATAAACCTGTTTGGCACGGGCAACAAAGGCGTCGACCATGTTGCCGGCGATCTTGTCGAAGACCGGGCTGATGAGTTTGCCGAGCTTGTGCTCGAACCCATAGAGCAGCGTCAGCTCAACCTTGCAGGCGCGCTGACCGTTGCCCAGCGAGAGAAAGTTCCACTCGCCTTCCAGCCGGGAGAACGGGCCGTTGACAAGCTTGATGATGACTTGCTGGTCGGGGATGTGGGCGTTGCGCGTGGTAAAGGTTTGGCGTAAACCGCTGAAGGCCATGCCGATCTCGGCGAGCATGCCGTTTTCGTGGTGCTCGACCACGCGCGCGCGGTCGCACCACGGCAAAAATTGCGGGTAGGCATCGACGTCCGTGACCAGCCGGTACATCTCGGCTGGGCTGTACCAGATGAGGACGGATTTTTTGACGGTTTTCATAGAATGCGGATCGTACAAAAATTTTAATCATGGCCAAAAAACCTGAAACCGCTACGCGTATCGCCGACAACAAGAAAGCCGCTTTCAACTATTTTTTTGAAGAGCGCTTCGAGGCCGGCATCGTCCTGGAAGGCTGGGAGGTCAAGTCGCTGCGCGCCGGCAAGGTGCAATTGACCGATGGTTACGTTGTCATCCGCAACGGTGAACTGTTTTTGATTGGCATGCAGATTCAGCCCTTGGGTACGGCGTCGACGCACATATCGCCAGACAAGCAACGCACGCGCAAGTTGCTGATGCACAAGGACGAGATCAAGCGTCTGATCGGCAAGGTCGAGCAAAAAGGCCACACGCTGGTACCGATCAACCTGCACTGGAAAGCCGGCCGCATCAAATGTGAAATCGCCCTGGCCAAAGGCAAAGCCGAGCACGACAAGCGCGACACCATCAAGGACCGCGAAGGCAAGCGTGAAGTCGAGCGCGCCATGAAGTCGCGCCAGCGTTGAATATTTTTATTGCAACCGGGAATAATTCGCCCGCGCGGTGTGTTCATGGTGCTGCAGCGCTGTTGCTGCGCCTTTTCAACCCAAGGAGTTCGCCATGTTGCAGTTATCCCGTGCCCATTTGATCGTTCCGCTGGCTTTCAGCGCGCTTGCGGCCTGCGCGACCGCGGGTTCCGCACCGATCAAGGCGTCTGACGGCGTGCTGGTCGGCCCCAACGGCATGACGCTGTACACCTTTGACAAGGACGTCGCCGACAGCGGCAAGTCCGCCTGCAACGGGCCTTGCGCGAACAACTGGCCACCATTGGCTGCTACTGCCGACGACACCCGTTCGGGGGACTACAGCGTCATCACGCGCGACGACGGCAGCAGGCAATGGGCCGTCAAGGGCAAGCCACTCTACTACTGGGCGAAAGACAGCAAACCTGGTGACAAGACCGGCGACGGTTTCAACAAAGTCTGGCAGACCGCCAAGCCCTGAGGCGCAGTTGGATTGGTTATTGCCGGCCGCGCCAACGCCAGCATGTCGCAAGAGCTTCTCATCGCCCAAATCCCGTCCTTGCGGCGCTACGCACGCGCCCTGACGGGCGACCCGTGGGCCGCCGATGATCTGGTGCAAGACACGCTGGAGCGCGCCTGCAGCAAATGGCGCTTGTGGTTGGTTGGTAGTAACCTGCGCGCCTGGTTGTTCAGCGTTATGCACAACCTGTTTTTGAACCAGTTGCGCCGGCAAGTGCCCGGCGCAGGCTCGGCGAGCGTTGACATCGACGACCTGCGCAACGACCTGTCGGCGCCGGTGGGCGATGACACGGTGACGCTGGATCTGCAACGCTGCTTGTTGCGGCTACCGCTGGAGCAACGCGAAGTGCTGTTACTGGTTTGTCTGGAAGACATGCGTTACGCCGACGTTGCCCGGGTGACTGCGATGCCAATCGGCACCGTCATGTCGCGCTTGTCACGGGCCCGGAGCCGATTGCAAGCCTTGCTGGACGAGCCGGCTCGCCCCGCCCGATCAGGCCCGGCAGCCGACAGCGCAGCGGTGCGACTGCCACCGTTGCGCCGCTTGAAATGAGTGTGCAATCACCATGGAACGCATTGACTTGAACCACTTGGACGACGACGATCTGCACACGCTGGTCGACCAACAAGGCCCACCCGAGCACCTGGCGGTGCTGCGTGTGCGTCTGGCGGGTGACACCGCGGCGCAGGCGCGGCTGGCGCAATGGACGGCACAGCGCGCCGCCCTGCGAGCCCTGCACGCGGACGTGCTGGCCGAACCGGTGCCGCAGGCCTTGGTGCGGGCGACGCGGCCTGCGCGCTGGGTCGGTCGCGACAAGTCTGGCTGGTGGCGTTATGGTGGCCTAGCGGCCAGCCTGCTGTTAACGTTTGCCGCTGGCTGGCTGGCTCGCACTGGCTCGATGGGCGATCAACTTGCCGCGACGATCGCGTGGCCAACGTCGGCGGCGCAAATGACCCATGATTTCGTTCGTCAGGCCAACCTGGCGCACAGCGTCTACGTGCCTGAAGCGCGTCATCCGGTCGAAGTAACCGCTGGCGAGCAGGTTCACTTGGTGCAATGGCTGTCGAAACGGCTGGGCCGGGCGCTCAAGGTACCTGATTTCACCGCTCAGGGATTCGACCTGGTGGGCGGGCGCTTGCTGCCCGGAGACGCCGGTGCGCGGGCCCAATTCATGTACCAGAATGCGGCGGGCACGCGGGTCACGCTGTATCTGGGGGGCTTGCCTGGCGCGGCCGAGCGGTCACGCAGCGCGAAAACGTTAGCGGACCAGAACACGGCTTTCAGGTACGAGAGCCTGGCCGGAGTGCCGAGCTTTTACTGGGTTGATCAAGGGTTTGGCTACGCCTTGAGTGGCCAGGTGCCGCGCGACGTGCTGACGGCGCTGGCACAGGCGGCGTACCGCGCCCAATGACCTATCAGCCCAGGTCGCGCAGCGGGTGGCTGTGCGCGGTCCACGGACTGACAAAGAACGGCTCGACCATCTCTGCGGTGACGGCTTCGATGCGCGTCGGCTGCCAGCGCGGCGCGTTGTCTTTGTCAATCACCAGCGCGCGGATGCCCTCGGCGGTTTCGGTTTGCGCGCCACGGCGCCCCAGGTGCTGCGGGAAGAACGCGTGGCGCACCAAGTCGCGTTCCATTTGCAGGTCTTGCGCCACGCTCAGGTGGCGGGCGCGGCGAATTTGTTCCAACGCCACGTGCAGCATCAGGGGCGAGCGTTGCCGCAACAGGGCCGCCTGTTGCTGCGCCCAGGGCGACGCGTTGGCCTCCAGCGCGGTGACGATGGCGGTCACCGAGTCTTTGGAAAAATATTGATCAATTTTGCCTCTAGCCATTGTTTTATCAGGGCTAGTAGCTATTGAAAACGTAACAATTTGACGTTCGATACCGGCGTAATCCGGAGACGGCATCTGCGCCAGCGCGTGCCACGCGTCGGCCAGTGCGGCCACCGGCAGGCAGACGTCGGCCAGACCCAGCGCGATGGCGTCGCCAGCGTCCAGCGTGGTGCCGGTCAACGCCAGCCACTCGCCGGTGGCGCCCGGGCAACGACTTAAAAAATAGCCTCCAGCCACATCCGGAAACAGGCCGATCAAGGTCTCGGGCATGGCCAGCTTGCTGCGCTCGGTGACGATGCGCAGCGCCGCGCCCTGGCTGATGCCCATGCCGCCGCCCATGACCACCCCGTCCATGAACGCCATGTATGGTTTGGGGTAACCGTGCACCAGGTGGTTGAGGCGGTATTCCTCGGTAAAGAAATCTTCGGTCGACGGATCGCCCGCAAGCAGCGCCTGATGAAAGTAACGGATATCGCCGCCAGCGCAAAACGCGCCAAACGGCCCGGCCTTGTTGCTGCCGCGGATCGCCACCGCCTGCACCCGGTCGTCGTCGCGCCAGGCCAGCAAGATTGCAGTCAGGGCGCGGATCATCGACCGGTTCAGGGCATTGAGCGCCGTCGGCCGGTTGAGCGTGATCAAGCCGACACGCCCCTGAATTTCTGTGCTGACTTCGTTTGTAGGATTCATGCCCTGCTCCGCCAGGCCCACGCTTCGTTGGCGGCCAGGGCACCAATGACCAGCGACCCGCCAACCAACACGTGCGGCCCTGGCACCTCACCGGCGCCGACCCAGGCCAGCAGGATGCCAAAAATCACTTCCAGCAAACCGAGCAAGGCCACTTCGTGGGCTTTCAGCGTTTGCGTACAGGCCACGGCCAACACGCACGGAATGGCCAGTTGAAACACACCCAGGCCGGCCAGCAGCAGCACGTCGTGGCCGCTGGCCTGCAGTGGCCAGGCCAGCGGGAGCGTCAGCAACGACGACAACACGCCGCCGACCAGGACCGCCGGAATCAGATCGACGTTTCGACCTTGCGCGTGCGCGTGTTGCGTGATCGTCCAGTTGGCCGCCCCTGAAATGGGCACGCCCAGCGCAACCACCGTCCCGGCCAGGCTAAAGCCCTCGGCCAGGTGCGCGCCGTACATGTAGGCGATGCCGCACCCGGCCACCACAATCGCGCTCCAGGTACGCCGTCCGATCTGGTGGTGCAAAAAAATTCGTGTCGCCAGCGCAGTGAACAGCGGCACCAGCGCCATCGTCACCAGCACGTTGGCCACCGTCGTCAGCGTCAGTGCCAACATGAAAAAGGTGAACATCCCGGCCCAGCACAGGCCAGACAGCCAAAGCGCCACGCCGGCGTAGCGCATGCGGCCAAAGACGTCGCGGCCCCTGGCCAGTGGCAAGATCACCAGCAGGCTCAGCACGGTAAAAAAGCTGCGCCAGAACGTCACTTCAAAGCTGCGTGCCTGCTCCAGCTGGCGCGTAACCACGCCGGCGGTCGACCACAACAGGGTCACCAGCAACATGAGTGCGACTGCGCGTCCGTGCGTGAGCTTCATCAAACGCGGAATCAGGCGCCCGTGCGCGCGGCTTTTTTGCGTTCGTGTTCGGACAGATGGCGCTTGCGCAGACGGATCGACTTGGGCGTGATCTCGACCAGTTCGTCGTCTTCGATGAACTCGACGCCATACTCCAGCGTCAACTGGATCGGCGGCGTGATTTTGATGGCGTCTTCCTTGCCGCTGACGCGGAAGTTGGTCAGCTGCTTGGTGCGCGTGGCGTTGACGACCAGGTCGTTGTCACGGCTGTGGATGCCGACGATCATGCCTTCGTAAACGGGATCGTTGGCGGTGACGAACATGCGGCCGCGGTCGTCGAGCTTGCCCAGCGCGTAGTTGAAAATCTCGCCCGCGTCCATCGAGATCAGCACGCCGTTTTTGCGACCGCCGATATCGCCCTTGTGCGGCTCATAGCTGTCAAAAATATTGGAGATCAGGCCCGAGCCACGCGTCAGGTTCAAAAACTCGTTGGTAAAGCCAATCAAGCCGCGCGCCGGAATGCGGTATTCCAGCCGTACCCGGCCGCGACCGTCGGGTTCCATGTTGACAAGCTCACCGCGGCGCTCGCCCAGCGCCTGCATGACGCCGCCCTGGTGCTGCTCTTCGATGTCGGCGGTGACCATCTCAATGGGTTCATAGCGCACGCCGTCGATGTCTTTGAACACCACGCGTGGCTTGCTCACCGCCAGTTCGTAGCCTTCACGGCGCATGTTCTCCAGCAGGATGGTCAGGTGCAATTCGCCGCGGCCCATGACTTCAAAAACGCCTTCTTCACCGGTTTCCTTGACGCGCAAGGCCACGTTGTGCTGCAACTCTTTTTGCAGTCGGTCCCACAGTTGGCGGCTGGTGACGTACTTGCCTTCGCGCCCGGCCAGCGGACTGGTATTGACGCAGAAATTCATCGTCAACGTGGGCTCGTCAACCTTGAGCATGGGCAGTGGCACGGGATTGATCGGGTCGGTGACGGTCACGCCGATGCCAATGTCGGGAATTCCGTTGATCAGCACGATCTCGCCCGGGCCGGCCTCGGTGGCTCGTGGGTACTCCATTCACTGGAACGTCAGCACCTGGTTGACACGCCCGCGCACGGATTTGCCGTCGGGACCTTCCATCACCACCACGTCCATCATCGGTTTGATGGTGCCCTGGCTGATGCGGCCCACGCCGATGCGCCCAACGAAGGTAGAAAAATCGAGTGCCGAAATCTGCAGCTGCAGTGGCGCTGTCGGGTCGCCCTGCTGGTGCGGCACGTGGTCGAGGATGGTGTTGAACAGCGCCGACATGTCGGGGCCCCATTGCTCGCCCTGGCCGCCCTCTTCCAGCGACGACCAGCCGTTGATGCCCGAGGCATAAACCACCGGAAAATCGAGCTGTTCGTCGGTGGCGCCGAGCTTGTCAAACAAGTCAAACGCCGCGTTGACGACAAACTGCGGGCGCGCGCCTGGCTTGTCGACCTTGTTGACCACCAGAATGGGCTTCAGACCAAGCGCCAGCGCTTTCTTGGTGACGAAGCGGGTTTGCGGCATGGGGCCTTCTTGCGCGTCGATCAGCAGCACCACGCCGTCGACCATTGACAGCGCGCGCTCCACTTCACCGCCAAAGTCGGCGTGGCCGGGGGTGTCGACGATGTTGATGTGCGTGCCCTTCCAGCTGACCGCGCAATTCTTGGCCAGGATGGTGATGCCGCGTTCGCGCTCGATGGCGTCGTTGTCCATCACCGTGTCGACGATTTTTTCGTGCTGGGCGAAGGTGCCGGACTGGCGCAACAGCTGGTCGACCATGGTGGTCTTGCCGTGGTCGACGTGGGCGATGATGGCAATGTTTCGGATTTGTTGGTGGCTCATGGTGGGCTTTCTCTTAAATTGCGGGAGTCATTTGTTGAATGTCGGCAGGGCTGAGCAGGCGCGCGGGAATCAACGCACCGCTCTGCACCGATGCGGTGCCCAGCAGTTGCTGACTGGCCGCCGCGTAGACGGCCACCAGGGCGGCGTCGGCCCAGGCTCCGCGGCGCGGTAAACCGCTGGTAAAGCGCGCGGCATTGTCGGTGTCCAGGTTGATGCGTGGCAGCCCGCCCAGCAGCGCGTCAACCGGCTGCAGGCAGGCCAGCCGCGCGTCCTCAGGTAGCGCCTGCAGCGCGTCCAGCGTGACACATTGGTGGACGTCAAAGTCGCCGGTGGCGGTGCGCCGCAGCGCGCTCAGGTGGGCGCCGCAACATAGCGCCTCGCCGATGTCCTCAGCCAGAGTGCGGATGTACGTGCCCTTGCTGCACGTTACTTCCATATCGATAGCTGACTGCGCTTTATCTGTCTGGTCTAGAGCCATATTAAGCTTATAAATTTCAACCTCGCGTGCGGCCCGCTCGACAGTGATGCCGGCACGCGCATAGTCGTACAAGGCTTTGCCGTCTTTCTTCAGGGCGCTGTACATCGGCGGTACCTGCTGGATGCGACCGACAAACCGCGCCTGCACGCGCGCCACGTCGGCGGCGCTCACGTTGACTGGCCGGGTCTGGACGACGTCGCCTTCGGCGTCGCCGGTGCGGGTGGTTACGCCCAGGCGCAACGTTGCGCGGTAGCTCTTGTCGGCGTCAAGCTGCAACTGGCTGAATTTGGTTGCCGCGCCAAAGCACAGCGGCAACACACCGCTGGCCAGCGGGTCGAGCGTGCCGGTATGGCCGGCTTTTTCCGCACGCAACAGCCATTTGACCTTTTGCAGGGCGTCGTTGCTGCTCCAGCCCAGCGGCTTGTCGAGCAGCAACACGCCATGCACAGGGCGGCGCGTGATGCGGCGTGGTTGCGTTGCTGCGGCCAAAGTTTGCATACGGTTGGTCTGGAAACCGGGAGCAGCTTCCAAACAATTGGAATCTGACCCCAATTAATTTCAGTCGTCCTTGGCCCGTGAGGCGACGGCACGGGCGATCAGGGCGTTCATGTCGGCGGCGTGTTCGGGCGTCTGGTCGAAGATGAAGTGCAGTGTCGGCACGGTATGGATGTGCAGACGCTTGAACAGGCCGGCGCGCAGGAAACCGGCGGCCTGGTTCAGGCCTTCGGCGCATTTTTGCGGGTCGCCCGCCAACTGGCTGAAATAGACCTTGGCGTGCGCGTAGTCGGGCGTCACCTCGACGCCTTGCAGGGTCACCATGCCGACGCGCGGGTCTTTGAGCTCGCGCGCGATCAGCTCGGTCAGATCACGCTGGATCTGATCGGCGACACGGTAGGCCCGGTTCGGGGTGGCGGATTTCTTGTGCACGGTGCGGGTCTTGGGCGTCAGAGCGTGCGGGCAACTTCGCGGATCTCAAAGAACTCAAGCACGTCACCGTCCTGGATGTCGTTGTAGTTCTTGATGTTCAAACCGCACTCAAAGCCTTCGCGCACTTCCTTGGCGTCGTCCTTGAAGCGCTTGAGCGAGTCGAGTTCGCCGGTAAAGATGACCGTGTTGTCGCGCAACAGACGCAGCCGCGCGCTGCGCCGCACCACGCCCGAGGTGACCATACAGCCAGCGATCGAGCCGATCTTGGAGACCTTGAAGATCTGGCGGATTTCGGCTGTGCCGATGACTTCTTCTTTCTTGTCTGGCGTCAGCATGCCCGACATGGCCAGCTTCAAATCGTCGACGGCGTCGTAAATGATGTCGTAGTAACGAATATCGATGCCGTTGGCCTCGGCCAGTTTGCGCGCGCCGGCGTCGGCCCGCGTGTTGAAGCCGATGACCACCGCCTTGGAGGCGATCGCCAGGTTGATGTCGGACTCGCTGATGCCGCCCACCGCCGCGTAAACCAGCTGCACCCGCACCTCGTCGGTCGACAGCTTGAGCAGCGATTGCGACAACGCTTCCTGCGAACCTTGCACGTCGGCCTTGACGATGATGGGCACCATCTTCACTTCGCCGGCGGTCATGTCGGTGAACATGGTTTCCAGCTTGGCCGCTTGTTGTTTGGCCAGCTTGGTATGACGGAACTTGCCGGCGCGGTAGGTGGCAATCTCGCGGGCGCGGCGCTCGTCGGCCAGCACCATGAATTCGTCGCCGGCCTGCGGCACCTCAGACAGCCCCTGGATTTCCACGGGAATGGACGGGCCAGCGGTCTTGATCGTCTTGGCGTTTTCGTCGAGCATGGCGCGCACGCGGCCGTACGTTTGCCCAGCCAGCACCACGTCTGAAATCGACCGGTTTCCCGACTGCACCAGCACGGTAGCGACCGGGCCACGGCCCTTGTCGAGCTGCGCTTCGATCACCAGGCCCTTGGCCATGGCGTCAACCGGCGCTTTGAGCTCCATCACCTCGGCTTGCAGCAAAACCTGTTCCAACAGCTCGTCAATGCCCTGCCCGGATTTGGAAGAAACGCTGACAAACGGCGAATTGCCGCCAAATTCTTCGGGAATAACCTCCTCGGCGACCAGTTCATTCTTGACACGGTCGGCGTTGGCGTCAGGCTTGTCGATCTTGGTGATGGCCACGACGATCGGCACGTTGGCCGCCTTGGCGTGTTTGATCGCCTCCTTGGTTTGCGGCATGACACCGTCATCGGCGGCAACCACCAGAATGACGATGTCGGTGGCTTGCGCGCCACGGGCCCGCATGGCAGTGAAGGCCTCGTGGCCGGGGGTATCGAGGAACGACACTACACCGCGCGCGGTCTTGACGTGGTAAGCACCAATGTGCTGGGTAATGCCGCCGGCCTCACCCGAAGCCACCTTGGTGCGGCGGATGTAGTCAAGCAGCGACGTCTTGCCGTGGTCGACGTGCCCCATGACGGTGACCACCGGCGCGCGCGGCAAGGCCTCGGCCTGCTGGCCGGAGACTTCGTCGTCGGTAAACGCTTCGGGATCATCGAGTGCAGCAACAATCGCCTTGTGACCCATTTCCTCGACGACGATCATCGCCGTGTCCTGGTCCAGCGGCTGATTGATGGTGACCATTTGGCCCAGCTTCATCAAGTGTTTGATGACTTCGGAGGCCTTGACGGCCATCTTGTGCGCCAACTCCGCCACGGTGATGGTCTCGGGCACGTGCACCTCAAGCACACGCGCTTCAACCGGTGCGGCCGGTGCCGAGGCTTGGTCGCGGTCGCGGTCGTTGCCGCGCTTGCCGCGAGGACCACCGCGCCAATTACTACTGCGCCCGGCGCCCGCACCAGTGTCGCCGCGCGTCGGAATGCCTTTTTTCTTGGCCGGGTCACCGGCCCAACTGCTGGAGAGTTTGGCTGACTTGACTTCCTTGCCCGAACCAGCGGGCCCAGTAGCCCCCGCTGTTGCGCCAGCCGCCGACTTGGCGGGCGCGCTGCCGGCGGGCTTGTGCAAGGTGCCTTTGATACCCGCCTTGGCGTCGGCCGTTGGTTTGGGTTCTTCTTTTTTGGCAACCAGCTTTTTCGCGGGTTGCGACATCATCAGGCGAATCGCCGCGGCCTCGGTCTCGGCCTTGCGGCGACGCTCGGCCAAGTCGGCATCGCGTACGCGCTCGGCCTCGGCGGTGGCACATGCTTGCGCGTCGGCGGCTTCTTTGGCAGCGGTTTTCAGGCGCGCCTGTTCAGCGGCCGCGGCTTCCTGACGGACGGTATCTGCTGGTTCAGCGTCGACTGATCCAAGCTTCGCCTGGCGGTTGGCCTGGTCGATGCGGTGTTGTGCGGCCGCCTGTTCGGCGGCTTCGCGCGCCGCCACTTCCTTGGCCTCTCGCTCAAGGCGGCGCTGCGCCAACTCCTCTTCCTGGCGGCGGATCAACTCGGCTTGCCGGCGGGCTTCTTCTTCGCGGCGCGCCAATTCGACATGATCGATCACCGGCGCCTTCTCGATTGCCGGCGCGGCCGCAGCGGCGTCTTCGGCCGGCGCCGGCGTTGCCGGTGACACGTCGGCCGGTTCGTCGCGACGAACAAAGGTGCGCTTTTTGCGCACTTCAACCTGGATGGTGCGCGCCTTGCCGCTGGCGTCGGCCTGCTTGATCTCGGTGGTCTGCTTTTTGACCAGCGTGATCTTCTTGCGCTCGGGCGCAGCGGTACCGTGGGCGGTCTGCAAATAGCCCAGCAGCCGCTGTTTGTCGGCTTCGCTGATTGCCCCAGTACTGACGGACTTGGCAACGCCAGCCGACCGCAATTGCTCGAGCAAGGTATCGGTTGTTTTCTTGAGTTCGCTGGCAAACTCGGCGACAGTCATACTGGACATTTGTGAACTAACCTTCGATGTTTGACCGGCTCAGGCAATGCGCTTGGCCCGTCTTGGCTGTACGTTTAAATCATGATCAGGACGCTTGCGATGCCGCGTCACCGGTAAACCAATGGGCCCGGGCTTGCACGATCATTGCCGTGGCTTCGTCGGTCGACAGGCCGGTGATGTCAGTCAGCTCGTCGGTGGCCAGATCAGCCAGGTCATCGAGCGTATGCACGCCGTTTTGCGCCAACTTGCCGATGTGCTCGGCGCTGAGACCTTCGATGTCACGCAGCTCTTGCGCCACTTTCTCGACGTCTTCCTCGTTGGCGATTTCCATCGTCAACAGGGCGTCTTTGGCGCGGCTGCGCAGTTCGTTGACGGTGTCCTCGTCAAAGCTCTCGATTTCGAGCATTTCTTCCAGCGGCACGTAAGCCACCTGCTCCAGACTGACAAAGCCCTCGGCGATCAGCAGGTCGGCGATTTCCTCGTCGACGTCGAGCTTTTCCATGAACAGCTGGCGACTCGAGGCGACCTCGCCAGCTTGCTTTTCCGCCGACTCGGTGGCGTCGAGGATATTGATTTTCCAGCCCGTCAGATCAGAGGCCAGTCGCACGTTCTGTCCGCCGCGGCCGATGGCGATGGCCAGGTTTTCCTCGTCGACCACCACGTCCATGGCGTGACGCTCTTCGTCGACAACGATGCTGGTGACGTTGGCCGGCGCCAAGGCGCCGATGACAAACTGCGCCGGGTCTTCGCTCCACAGCACGATATCGACGCGCTCGCCGGCGAGTTCGTTGGTGACGCCGTTGACGCGGGTGCCACGCACGCCGACACAGGTGCCGATCGGGTCGATGCGCTTGTCGTGCGACAGCACGGCGATCTTGGCGCGCGAGCCCGGGTCACGGGCGCAGGACTTGATCTCCAGCAGGCCTTGTTCGATTTCAGGAACCTCGTTGCGGAACAGTTCGATCATGAACTCTGGCGCCGAGCGCGACAGCAGAATCGGCGCGCCGCGCAGCGTCAGGTCAACCTCCATGATCATGGCGCGCACCCGGTCACCGGTGCGGAAATTTTCTTTCGGGATCATTTCGCCGCGACGCAGACGACCTTCGACGCGACCGGATTCGACGATCAGGTCGCCCTTGTCCATGCGTTTGACGGTGCCAACAAAAATTTTGTCGCCACGGCTCATGAAGTCGTTGAGCAACATCTCGCGCTCGGCGTCGCGGATTTTTTGCAGAATGACCTGCTTGGCGGCCATGGCACCAATGCGGCCGATCGGCAGCGACTCAACCGACTCTTCGATGTACTCGTCGACTTCGATGTCGGCGATCTGCTCTTTGGCTTCAAACAGCAAAATCTCCTGGTCGGGCAGTTGCAGACCCGCCTCGTCGGGCACGACGTGCCAGCGACGGAAGGTTTCGTACGCGCCAGTGTCGCGATTGAGTGCGACGCGGATATCGACGTCGCCCGCATAGAGCTTTTTGGTGGCTTGCGCCAAAGCCGCCTCCACCGCGCCAAAAACCACATCCCGTTCGACGTTTTTCTCGCGCGAGATGGCGTCAACCAACATTAACATTTCGCGATTCATGCCAAGACTCTCCTGTTTCAATTCAAATCCATGTTCGGTGCCGCCTCTGCGGCCGGCGCCTGGTGGCGCCCCTTGAAGCTGACGATCGACGCCAGCCGCGCTTCTTTCAATTCGTCCAGCGTAAAACCCAAAACCTGTAGCGGCGCCAAGGCCCGCTTCTTGCTCACTCGTACGCCCGGCTTGACCGGCGGCTCGTCGCGCCAGACGATCTGCCAGGCGCTGGAGCCTTCGTCTGACGCCTGCGCGCGTTCGAGCACGCCGCGAAATTTCTTGCGGTTGGCATTGACCAAACCGCCGGCGGCCGCGCCCAGCGGCGCTTTCAGCGTGATGTCGATCACCTCGCCGGCGAAGCGCTCCAGGTCTTGTGCGTGGCGCAGCGGCCGGTCAATGCCCGGCGAGGAGACTTCCAGCCGGCGGTAATCGACGGCGTCCACCTCTAGCGCAAACTGCAACTGGCGCGTGACTTTTTCGCAATCTTCGACCGCGACAAACTGCCGTGGCAGCGCCGGATTGACGGTCGCTGGCGTCCACGGCAGATCGATCGTCACGCGCAGCAAACCGCCAGCCGAGCGCTCAATCTCGACCAAGTCATAACCCAAGCCCACGACAGTTTGTTCAATCAGCTCTTTGAGCGCCACCCGATGACTCCATTAACTGGCCACCTGCGCGGCCAGCGACGAAAAAGCAAACGACCAAAAAAAACGGGCGGAAGTAACTCGCCCGTTTGGTCGTGAAGCCGTGGATTGTACCGAAAAAATCTTCGCGATGCCTATGATTTTGAAAGGATTTTTTATCAGCCGGCAGCACTCAGCAGCAACTGCGTGTAGGGGTGTGCTGGGTGCTGAAGAACGCTGTGCGCCGCACCGGCTTCAAGGATTTCGCCGCCTTTCATCACCAGCACGTCGTGCGCCATCGCCGCAATGACGGCGACGTCGTGGGTGATGAGCAGGTAGCTCAGACCGCGCTGGCGCTGCAGTCGCTGCAGCAGTACCAGCACCTGCTGTTGCACGGTCACATCGAGCGCACTGGTCGGCTCGTCAAGCACCAGAATATCGGGCTGGACGATCAGTGCCCGAGCGATGGCGATACGCTGGCGCTGCCCCCCCGAAAACTCGTGCGGGTAACGCGTCAGCAAGTCATCCAGCCCCGGCGCTGCGCCGCTGACGGTGTCCAGCCCCACGTCGCGCAGAACCTGATAGACGCGGCTGCGGCGCTCAGCGGCGGTCAGTTGCGGTTCGTGCACCGTCAAACCTTCGGCAACGATCTCCTGCACCGTCATGCGCGGCGACAGCGACGAAAAAGGGTCTTGAAAAACCATTTGAACGCGCCGGCGCAGGGCCTTGCGCGACGCCACGTCGGCATCCCAACAGGCCCCGCCGATGTCGATTTGCCCCTGAAACGGCAGCAGGCCCAGTGCGGCCAACGCCAGCGTTGACTTGCCCGAGCCCGACTCGCCGATAACGCCCAGCGTGCGGCCGCGCCTCAACGTAAACGTCGCGCCCTTGACGGCGACAAACGCGCCGCGCTTGAACCAGCCGTGCAGCCCAGGCAGCGGCGTCGGGTAAGTGACCTGCAGGTCACGCGCGTTCATCACGGCCGGCGCGGCGGCCGGGTCGGCACGATCCAGTGCGCCATCCCGCTGCGACCGGCTGGCGATCAGGCGCTGGGTGTAGGCGTGCTGTGGGCGCGCGAACAATTCGCTGGTCAGGCCTTGCTCGACTAGGCGTCCGCCGTCCATGACCAATACACGCTGGGCAAAGCGGCGCACCAGATTCAGGTCGTGGGTGATCATCAGCACGGCCATGCCATATCGCCCCTGCAAGCGCTCGAGCAGGTCGAGGATCTGGCCGCGCAGACTGACATCGAGCGCCGTCGTCGGTTCGTCGGCGAGCAACAACTTCGGCCGGCAAGCCAGCGCCATGGCGATCATCACGCGCTGGCGCTGCCCGCCACTGAGTTGATGCGCTAACGCGCGACTGCGTCGCTGCGGTTCATCGAGACCCACCTCTGCTAGCAACTCAATAGCTGCTTGCGCGCATTGTTGCTGGGCTAGACCCTGTTTTAATGCAAGAACTTCGGCAATCTGCAGGCCCACCGGCAGCAACGGGTTGAGTGCCGTCATGGGCTCCTGAAAAATCATCGCGATGTCTTGGCCACGCAGGCCACGCATTTCACGCTCGGGCAAGCGTAGCAAATCGCGCCCTTCGAACAAGGCGCGGCCGTCGATCTGCGCGTCGGCCACCAAGCGCAGCAGACTCAACGCCGAAACGGTCTTGCCCGAGCCGGACTCGCCGACCAGCGCGACGCGCTCTCCGGCGCCGACAGAAAAGTCGATGCCATGCACCACCGCCTTGCCAGCAAAAGCGACGCGCAAGCCCTGGACGTCCAGCAACGGTGCGCTCATTGCTCGGCCTTGCGCGGATCGAGCGCGTCGCGTAGTGCGTCACCCATAAAGGTCAGCAGCAGCAAGGTGATGACCAGCGCGGCAAAAGTGAACACCGAAATCCACCAGGCGTCGATGTTGTTTTTGCCTTGCGACAACAATTCGCCCAGCGACGGCGTGCCCGGTGGCACACCCAGGCCCAAAAAGTCCAGCGAAGTCAACGCCAGAATGGCGCCGCTCATGCGAAAGGGCAGAAACGTCACCACCGGCGTCAGGCTGTTGGGCAGTAAATGGCGGGTGATGATGTGCCAATTGCTCACGCCCAGCGAGCGCGCCGCGCGCACGTAGTCGAGTTGCCGATTGCGCAGGAACTCGGCGCGCACGTAGTCGGACAAGCCCATCCAGCCAAACAAGCTGAGCAGTATCAACAACAAGGTCAGGCTGGGGGCGAACACGGCGCTGAAGATGATCAGCAGGTACAGCTCGGGCATCGAGCCCCAGATTTCAATGAAACGCTGAAACGCCAAGTCGGTCCTGCCGCCAAAAAAACCCTGGATGGCACCGGTGACGACGCCCAGCAGCGTGCCGACGAAGGTCAGCGCCAGGGCAAACAGCGCGCTGACACGAAAGCCGTAGATCAGTTGCGCCAACAAGTCGCGGCCGCGGTCGTCGGTACCCAACCAGTTTTCGGCCGACGGGCCCGACGGATTGGGCGCTTTGGCAAAGTAATTGAGGGTCTTCGGGCCGTACGGGTTGGGTGCATAGAGAACCCAGTTGCCTGGGCTGCCCAGTCGCTGGCGGATGAACGGATCAAGATAGTCGGTGGCCGTGTCGAAATCACCGCCAAAGGTCTTTTCGGGATAGTCCTTGACTACCGGTACGTACAACTCGCCCTGGTAGCGCAGCAACAGCGGGCGGTCGTTGCTGACCAACTCGGCCAGCAAACTCAGCACCAACAACGTCACAAAAATGAGCAGGCTCCAGTAACCCAGGCGGTTGCGCCGAAACCGCCGCCAGGCGCGTGCCCAGGGTCCGGCAGACGCGCTGTGTTCAGTCGAATTTGACACGTGGGTCCACCCAGACGTAAGAAAGATCGGCGATCAGCTTGGTCAGCAAACCGATCAGCGTAAAGAAGTACAGGGTGCCCAGCACCACCGGATAGTCACGGCGAATGACGCTTTCATAGCTCAGCAAGCCCAGGCCGTCGAGGGAGAAAAGCGTTTCGATCAACAGCGAGCCGGTAAAAAACGCGCCAATGAATGCCGCCGGAAAACCGGTAACGATGGGGATGAGCGCGTTGCGCAACACGTGCCTCCACAAAATTTGCCGCTCGCTCAAACCCTTGGCCCGCGCTGTCACGACGTACTGCTTGCGGATTTCTTCCAGGAAGGCGTTTTTGGTCAGCATCGTCGTCACGGCAAAACTGCCCAGCACCATGGCCGTGATGGGCAAGGTGATGTGCCAAAGGTAGTCGACAACGCGCGCGCCCCAGCTCAGCTCATCCCAGTTGCCCGACGTCAAACCACGCAGGGGAAACCATTGCAACTGACCGCCAAAGATCACCAGCAAAGCCACGCCGAGCACAAAGCCGGGGATGGCGTACCCCACCAGCACCAGCAGTGTCGTCAGCAGGTCAAAACGTGAACCCGCCCGCACAGCCTTGGCCACGCCGAGCGGCACGGCGATCAGGTAGCTGATGAAAAATGTCCACAGCCCCAGGCTGATGGACACCGGAAGCTTGTCGCGGATCAGCTCGGCGACACTCTTGTTCTGGAAAAAGCTGCGGCCCAGATCGAAACGGGCAAATTGACCGAGCATTTGAAAAAAGCGCTCGTACGCCGGTTTGTCAAAGCCGTATAAGGCCTTGATTTGTTCAATGCGTTGCGGGTCGACCCCTTGCGCGCCGCGGTAGCTCAATCCGCCGCCCTCAGCCACTGCGCCCTTGCCGGCGCCGGCTTTGGCTTCGGCGAGGTACTGCTCAACTGGTCCGCCGGGCACGAACTGGATCACCACAAACGTGATCAGCAACACCCCGAGCAGGGTTGGGACCATCAGCAACAAGCGTTTAAGAATGTACAACCACATGTGCTAAGTGCTCACTTTTTTGACCACCAGGTGTCGATGGCCCAGTTTTCGCCAGTCGCGTAAGCCGGCATTTCGGCTGGCAGGTCGAGCCGCCAGGCGTTGTAGACGATGCGGTGCGTCGGTGCCGACCATTGCGGAATCAGTACATGGCTGTGACTGATGATGCGATCCAGCGCGCGGCATGCAGGCAGCAGATCGGCCTTGCTTTTGGCGGAGGTCATGCGGGCGATGAGCGCGTCAACCGCCGGGCTTTCAAGGCCCGACATGTTGCCCGAGTCTTCCTGTTGGGCGGCTTTGCTGCCGAACAGGTCGGCGTACTCCTGGCCGGGGTTGTAAGTACCACCGTAGGCCAACGAGGTAATGTCGAAGTCAA
Source organism: Comamonadaceae bacterium (assembly GCA_037447395.1). Lineage (GTDB taxonomy): Bacteria > Pseudomonadota > Gammaproteobacteria > Burkholderiales > Burkholderiaceae_C > Rhodoferax. Next base: position 26,321 of record JBBIGT010000006.1, read on the forward strand.
ACTTTTGCAAGCGTTGCTGGTACAAGGCAAAGTCGACCGGGCGAAATTTGAGGCTGATACCAAGCTTTTCGAGGTTGCGCGCCCACGGCGTCACAACGCGCGCACTGCCCTCGTTGCTGTCGAGGTATTCAACCTCAAAAGCCTGCCCATGGGCGTCCCGCAGCACGCCACCCTGCACCGTCCAGCCGGCGTCCTTTAGCAGGGCTTGCGCCTGCCGCAAATTGGCGCGCAGACTGGACGGCGGGTCGGTACGCGGCGGCTCGGTCATCGGCCCAAAGGCCGCGGTCGGCACGACGTCGCGCCACAGCTCCAGCAAGGCCAGCTCGGCCGCATCGGGCACGCCGTTGGCGGCGCAATCGGTATTGCCAAACAGGCCGTTGACGCGCTGATAAGCGTTGTAAAACAGTTGCCGGTTCATCCACTCATAGTCCAGCGCCAAACCAAGCGCCTGCCGCACACGCCGGTCTCTGAACAGCGCGCGACGCGTGTTCAAGACATAACTTTGGAAGCCGGTGGGCAACCGATGACGGAATTCGCGCTTGACGAGTTCGCCGCTGTCGAAGCGCTTGCCATTGACACGTCTGGCCCAGTCGCCGGCCGAGAAAAATCGCATCAGGTCGAATTCACCGGCCTTGAGTGCCTCCAGCCGGGCTGTACCGTCTTTGTAGATTTTGACGGTGATGCGGTCAAAGTTGGCGGTGCCACGTCGCACGTTCAAGTCTTTCGCCCAGTAGTTGACGTCACGCACGTAGGTGATGTCCCTGCCAAAACGTACCGGACCCATTTTGTACGGCCCGCTGCCGATGGGTGTGTCGGTGACGATTTCGTCAAAACGCTTGGTCTGTCCGTTGACCTGCCCCCAGGCGCGGCTGAATACCGGCAGGCCACCGACGGTCAACGGCAGCTCACGGCTGGGCTTTTTGAAACGGTAGCGCACGGTGCGTTGGTCCAGCATGTCCAGCCCGGCGACGTCGTCGAGCAGCGTTTTGTAGCCTGGTGCGGTGTAGGGTCCGGTCAACATGTCGAAGCTGTACTTCACGTCGGCGGCCAGCACCGGCTTGCCGTCGTGAAAGCGTGCCTGCGGGCGCAGCGTGAAGGTGGCGCTCAACCCGTCGGCGGCGACGCTGACGTCTTGCGCCAGCAGCCCGTAGCCCGAGCCGGTTTCGTCCAGCGCACCGGTCAGCAGGCTGTCAAACAGCAAGTCTGACAAATACGCCGGCGCCGAGCCCTTGATGGTGAACGGGTTGTACTTGTCGAAGGTCGAGACCCGCAGGTTGCTGACCAGACGCAGCTCACCCCCCTTGGGCGCAGTCGGGTTGACGTAAGCAAAATGGGCAAAACCGGGCGGATATTTCAGGTCGCCCCACAAGGCGTAACCGTGTGCCGCCCAGGCACTTGCCGTGCAGAACAGAGCCCCTAAAAAAGCGAGAACGCGCATGCGACAATTCTGCCTTAGATGGACGTAGGCGGACACGTCGCCAGCAAGCCAATGGGGCGTCGCCAAAGTGTCTTTCAAGTCGTCAAAATTCAACGAGGTCACCATGGGATTTCTTAAAGACAAAAAATTGTTGATCACGGGCGTGCTGTCCAACCGCTCGATCGCCTACGGTATTGCCCGGGCCTGCCATGTCCAGGGCGCCGAACTGGCTTTCAGTTATGTCGGCGAGCGTTTCAAAGACCGCATTGCCGAGCTGGCCGCAGACTTTGACTCGACGTTGATCTTTGACTGCGACGTCGGCGATGACGCGCAAATTGACAAGCTGTTTACCGACCTGGCAGCGCATTGGCCCAAGTTTGACGGCTTCGTCCACAGCATCGGCTTCGCGCCGCGAGAGGCGATTGCCGGTAATTTTTTGGATGGTTTGACGCGTGAAAATTTCCGCATTGCGCACGACATCAGCGCTTACAGCTTCCCGGCGATGGCCAAGGCGGCACTGCCATACCTGAATGACACCGCATCGCTGTTGACCTTGACCTATTTGGGCGGCGTGCGTGTGGTACCCAGCTACAACACCATGGGGTTGGCCAAGGCGTCACTGGAATCGTCGGTGCGCTACCTGGCCGACGCAGTGGGTGCCAAGGGCATTCGTGTCAACGGTATCAGTGCCGGCGCGATCAAGACGCTGGCCGCCAGTGGTATCAAGGACTTTGGCAAATTGCTGGGCATTTCTGCGGCCGCCTCGCCGCTCAAGCGCAACGTCACCATCGACGAAGTCGGAAACGTGGCCGCCTTCCTGCTCAGCGATCTGGCGTCGGGCATGACCGGGCAGATCACCTACGTCGACGCCGGCGTCAGCCAGACCGCCGTGGCTGTGGTTGAAGCCTGATTTTTTAAGCAAAATTGGGCTCTAGCCCTTATGGCATAAGCGCTGAAAGCTATCAAAAACGATAAGCTGTCAGCGCTTCAAGAGGCGGAAATTTTTATGGTAGCACTTGCTGGCGCATGGCGTCGTTGCTACGTAGTTACGTAGCTATTTCTTGACGCAGTCGGCGTAGTAGTGCACGCAGCCGTCGGCTCCGGTCTCTTCCACCAAGCCGTGAATGTCGCTCTCAAAGCCCGGGCACTGCGCGTTGAACTCGCGTGAAAATTTCAGGTAGTCGACAATCTTCTTGTTGAAGACCTCGCCCGGAATCAGCAGCGGGATGCCCGGCGGGTAAGGCGTCACCAGCCCCACCGTGATGCGACCCAACAAGCTGTCGATCTCAACCCGCTCGGTCTTGCGCTGGGCGATATGCGCGTAGGCGTCGCTGGGTTTCATGGCGGGCATCAGGTCGCTGAGGTACATGTCGGTGGTCAGGCGCGCAATGTCGTACTTGGCGTACAACTGGTGCACGTGCTGGCACAGGTCGGCCAGGCCCATGTTTTCATACGCCGGGTGCTTCTGGCAGAACTCGGGCAAAACGCGCCACATCGGCTGGTTTTTGTCGTAATCGTCCTTGAACTGCTGCAAGGCCGTGAGCATGCTGTTCCAGCGGCCTTTGGTGATGCCGATGGTGAACATGATGAAGAAGCTGTAAAGGCCAGTCTTTTCCACCACCACACCGTGTTCAGCCAGAAACTTGGTCACCACCGACGCCGGAATACCGGTTTTGGCGAACTTGCCGTTCAGGTCCATACCCGGGGTCACGATGGTCGACTTGATCGGGTCGAGCATGTTGAATCCGCTGGCCATCTTGCCAAAGCCATGCCAATGGATGCCCGCCTTGGGGCTGCGCGATTCGCCCTTGATGATCCAGTCGTCGGCGTCACCGATGCCCTCGTCGGCCAATTTGTCCGGCCCCCAGACCTTGAACCACCAGTCCTCACCATATTCGGCGTCGACCTTGCGCATGGCGCGGCGGAAGTCGAGCGCCTCGGCAATGCTCTCTTCGACCAGCGCCGTGCCTCCGGGCGGCTCCATCATGGCCGCAGCGACGTCGCAACTGGCGATGATGCTGTACTGCGGGCTCGTGCTGGTGTGCATCATGAACGCCTCGTTGAACAGATGCTTGTCGAGTTTGACCGTTTGTGAGTCCTGCACCAGCACGTGACTGGCCTGGCTGATACCGGCCAGCAGCTTATGAATCGACTGGGTGGCGTAGACCATGGCGTGCTTGGGCCGATTGCGGTTCTTGCCCATCGCATGGTAGGGCAAATAAAACGGGTGAAACGCCGCGTGCGGCAGCCACGCCTCGTCAAAATGGATGTTGTCGACGTAGCCGTCGAGCATCGCCTTGACCGTTTGCGTGTTGTAGAGCACGCCGTCGTAGGTCGACTGCGTCAGCGTCAGCACGCGCGGGCGGATCGTGTTGACGTCAACTTCAGGCAGGTGTTGCTTGACCAGCGGGTTGCTACCAATTTTGCCCTTGATCGCTGCCGGCTCGAACTCACTCTTTGGAATCGGGCCGATGATGCCAAAGTGGTTGCGCGTGGGTTTGAGGAACACCGGAATGGCGCCAGTCATGATGATCGAATGCAGGATCGACTTGTGACAGTTGCGGTCGACCACCACCACGTCATTGGGCGCCACCGTATGGTGCCAGACCATCTTGTTGCTGGTACTGGTACCGTTGGTGACAAAGAAACAATGGTCGGCGTTAAAGATGCGCGCCGCGTTGCGCTCGCTCTTGCCGATGGCACCGTCGTGGTCGAGCAGTTGGCCCAACTCTTCAACTGCGTTGCATACGTCGGCGCGCAACATGTTTTCACCGTAAAACTGGTGGTACATCTGGCCGATCGGGCTTTTCAGAAAAGCCACGCCGCCAGAGTGTCCCGGGCAATGCCAGGAATAAGAGCCGTCCTCGGCATAG
>JBBIGT010000007.1:0-30021 GCA_037447395.1 Comamonadaceae bacterium
TTTGCCGGGCAGGGCGTCAATCAGGAAACGCTGGCGCTGGCGCAAACGCGTGGCTACACCACGGCCGGCACGGTGCACATCATCATCAACAACCAGATCGGCTTTACCACGTCGGACCCGCGCGACATGCGCTCGACGCTGTACTGCACCGACATCGTCAAGGGTGTCGAAGCGCCGGTGATCCACGTCAACGGCGACGACCCCGAAGCGGTGGTCATGGCCACGCAATGGGCGCTGGACTTCCGCATGGAGTTCAAGAAGGACGTGGTGCTCGACATCATTTGCTTCCGCAAGCTCGGTCACAACGAACAAGACACGCCGGCGCTGACGCAGCCGCTGATGTACAAGAAAATTGCCGCCCACCTCGGCACGCGCAAGCTCTACGCCGACAAACTGGCGGCGCAAGGGCTGGGCGCGACGCTGGGTGACGACATGGTCCGCGCGTACCGCGCGGCCATGGACGCTGGCAAGCACACGGTTGACCCGGTGTTGACCAACTTCAAGAGCAAGTACGCCGTTGACTGGTCGCCGTTCCTTGGCAAGAAGTGGACCGACGCCGGCGACACCGCCATCCCGATGGCCGAGTGGAAGCGTCTTGCCGAGAAAATCACCACCCTGCCAGGCAGCGTCACGCCGCATCCGCTGGTAAAAAAAGTTTATGACGATCGCGCTGCCATGGGCCGTGGCGACATCCCGGTTGACTGGGGCATGGGCGAACACATGGCCTTTGCGTCGCTGGTGGCCAGCGGCTACCCGGTGCGCCTGAGTGGTGAGGACTGCGGTCGCGGCACCTTTACCCACCGTCACGCCGTGGTGCACGACCAAAAGCGTGAAAAGTGGGACGTTGGCACCTATGTGCCCCTGCAAAACGTTGCCGAGAGCCAGGCGCCGTTTACCGTCATCGACTCGATCTTGTCGGAAGAAGCGGTGCTGGGCTTTGAGTACGGCTACGCCTCCAATGACCCCAACACGCTGGTCATCTGGGAGGCGCAGTTTGGCGACTTCGCCAACGGTGCGCAGGTCGTCATCGACCAGTTCATCGCCTCGGGCGAAGTCAAGTGGGGTCGGGTCAACGGCCTGACCATGATGCTGCCGCACGGCTACGAAGGCCAAGGCCCCGAGCACTCTTCGGCCCGGGTTGAGCGTTTCATGCAACTGGCCGCCGACACCAACATGCAACTGGTGCAGCCGACCACGGCCAGCCAGATCTTTCACGTGCTGCGCCGCCAAATGGTGCGCAACCTGCGCAAGCCACTGGTGATCTTCACACCCAAGTCGCTGCTGCGCCACAAGGACGCTGCCTCGCCGCTGGCCGAGTTCACCAAGGGTTGCTTCCAGACGGTCATTGCCGAAAGCAAGACGCTGAAGGCGGACAAGGTTAAACGCGTGGTGGTGTGCTCGGGCAAGGTCTACTACGACTTGGCCAAAAAGCGCGAAGAAAAAGGAGCCGACGATGTGGCCATCCTGCGCGTTGAACAGCTCTATCCGTTTCCGCACAAGGCGTTTGCCGCCGAGCTCAAAAAATACCCCAACGCGCTAGAGGTGGTGTGGACGCAGGACGAACCGCAAAACCAGGGCGCCTGGTTCTTTGTGCAGCACTACATTCACGAAAACATGCTTGAGGGTCAGAAGCTGGGCTACTCCGGTCGCGCCGCGTCGGCGTCGCCGGCGGTTGGCTACTCGCACTTGCACCAGGAGCAACAAAAAGCGCTGGTTGAAGGTGCGTTTGCCAAGCTCAAGGGCTTTGTCCTGACCAAATAACGTGCCCGATCGTCGACGACCTGGCGCACCCCTCAAGAACATTTTTTGAAAGCATTGTTATGGCAATCGTAGAAGTCAAAGTCCCGCAGCTGTCCGAGTCCGTGGCCGAAGCCACCTTGCTGCAGTGGAAGAAAACCGTCGGTCAAGCAGTCGCCGCCGACGAGATCCTGATCGATGTCGAAACCGACAAAGTGGTGCTGGAAGTGCCCGCGCCCTCGGCTGGCGTGCTGGTGGAGATCGTCCAGCCCGACGGCAGCACGGTCGCCGCCGACCAGTTGATCGCCCGTATCGATACCGAAGCGGTGGCGGGTGCCGCCGCACCGGTCGCGCCCGTTGTTGCCGCCATGGCTGCAGCAGCGGCGCCGGTGGCACCAACCGCTGCCGCACCGGCAGGCAACGCCCAAGCGGGTGTGGCCATGCCGGCGGCTGCCAAGCTGATGGCCGATCACCATCTGGCTGCGGGGTCGGTGGCGGGCTCGGGCAAAGACGGTCGCGTGACCAAGGGCGATGTGTTGGCCGCTGTCGCCGGTGCTGCGAATGCACCTAAAGTTGTAGCTGCTCCCGCAATGCCGGCAAAGGCTACAGCCTCATTTTTGCCTCAAGTCGCGGCGCCTGTGGGTAGTCTGGCCGAGCAGTTGGCTGGGCGCCCCGAGCAACGCGTGCCGATGACGCGCCTGCGCGCCCGCGTGGCCGAGCGTCTGCTGCAATCGCAAAGCACCAACGCCATTCTGACCACGTTCAACGAAATCAACATGGCGCCGGTGATGGAAATGCGCAAGCGCATGCAGGAACGCTTCGAGAAGGAGCACGGCGTCAAACTCGGCTTCATGAGTTTCTTTGTCAAGGCGGCGGTGCACGCACTGAAAAAATTCCCGGTGCTCAACGCCTCGGTGGACGGCAACGACATCGTCTACCACGGCTATTTCGACATCGGCATCGCGGTTGGTTCACCGCGTGGTCTGGTGGTGCCGATTCTGCGCAACGCCGACCAGATGAGCTTTGCCGATATAGAGAAGAAGATTGCCGAATTTGGCACCAAGGCGCGCGACGGCAAACTGGGTATCGACGAGATGACGGGCGGGACGTTTTCGATCAGCAACGGCGGCACCTTCGGCTCGATGATGTCCACGCCGATCATCAACCCGCCGCAGAGTGCCATTCTGGGTATCCACGCCACCAAAGACCGTGCCGTGGTGGAAAACGGTCAGGTTGTGGTGCGCCCGATGAACTACTTTGCGCTCAGCTACGACCACCGCATCATCGACGGCCGCGAAGCCGTGCTGGGCGTGGTGGCCATGAAGGAAGCGCTGGAAGATCCGGCACGTCTGTTGTTTGACATCTGAGGAGCACACCATGAGCAAACAATTCGACGTGATCGTGATCGGTGGCGGCCCGGGCGGCTACATTGCCGCCATTCGTGCCGCCCAGTTGGGCAAAAACGTGGCTTGCGTGGATGCGTGGAAAAACGCCAAGGGCGGCCCGGCGCCGGGTGGCACCTGCACCAACGTCGGCTGCATTCCGTCCAAGGCCTTGTTGCAGTCGTCCGAGCATTTTGAACAGGCCAACCACCATTTCGCCGACCACGGCATCACCGTCAAAGGGGTGACGATGGATGTGGCCAAGATGGTGGCGCGCAAGGACGCGGTGGTCAAGCAAAACAACGACGGTATCTTGTACCTGTTCAAGAAGAACAAGGTCAGCTTCTTCCATGGCCGCGCTTCCTTTGTGAAAGCGGTCGAGGGTGGCTACGAAATCAAGGTGACCGGTACTTCGGATGAAACCCTGGTAGGCCAGCAGATCATTGTGGCCACCGGCTCCAACCCCCGTGCCTTGCCGGGCGTGCCATTTGACGAGGAAAACATCCTCTCCAACGACGGTGCCTTGCGCATCGGCGCCGTGCCCAAACGCTTGGGCTTGATTGGCTCGGGTGTGATTGGTCTGGAGATGGGCTCGGTCTGGCGCCGTCTGGGTGCTGAGGTCACCATCCTTGAGGCCCTGCCGACATTTTTGGGTGCGGTTGACGAGCAGATTGCAAGGGAAGCGCGCAAAGCGTTTGACAAGCAGGGCTTGAAGGTTGAGCTCGGTGTCAAGGTGGGCGACATCAAGTCCAGCAAAAAAGGCGTGAATGTGGCCTGGACCAATGCCAAGGGTGAAGCCCAAACCCTGGATGTGGACAAGCTCATTGTGTCGATTGGCCGTGTGCCCAATACCAACGGCTTGAACGCGCAAGCCGTTGGTTTGCAACTCGACGAACGCGGTGCGATCGTGGTTGACGCCGACTGCAAAACCAACCTGCCCGGCGTCTGGGCGGTCGGCGACGTGGTGCGCGGCCCGATGCTGGCGCATAAGGCCGAAGAAGAGGGCGTAGCGGTGGCCGAGCGTATTGCTGGTCAGCACGGGCACGTCAACTTCAACACGATCCCCTGGGTGATTTACACCAGCCCGGAAATCGCCTGGGTCGGTCGCACTGAGCAGCAGCTCAAGGAGCAAGGCGTGGCTTACAAGGCTGGCACCTTCCCGTTCCTGGCCAACGGCCGCGCGCGCGCCTTAGGCGACACCACCGGCATGGTGAAGTTTTTGGCCGACGCCGGCAGCGATGAGATTCTCGGCGTGCACATCGTCGGTCCGCTGGCCTCGGAGCTGATTTCTGAAGCCGTTGTGGCGATGGAATTCAAAGCCAGCGCCGAAGACATCGCGCGCATCTGCCACGCCCACCCGTCGCTGTCCGAGGCTACCAAGGAGGCCGCGTTGGCGGTTGACAAGCGGACCCTGAACTTCTGACAAAATTATTGATAAAAATGGCCTCTAGCCCTTATATTACAAGGACAAGCAGCTCGTTTTTATATAGTATTTTTTGAGCCAGTGACCGTTCGCAAAACCTACCACGCCGAGCTCGCCGCGCGCGGCTACCAAGCCGACGCGGCGCAGTTGCGGGCGCTGCAGGCGCTGGAGACCTGCGCGCGCGAATGGGGGCGCTTTCGGGCGCAGCGCTCCAACGCGCTGAAGAAGCTGATCAACCATCCGCCGATTCCCAAAGGCGTTTACCTGTACGGTGGCGTCGGGCGTGGCAAAAGCTTCTTGATGGACTGTTTCTACACCGCCGTGCCGCTCAAGCGCAAGACGCGGCTGCATTTTCACGAGTTCATGCGTGAGGTGCATCGCGAGCTCGCCGGACTGCGCGGCACGGCCAATCCGCTGGACGTGCTGGCGCGGCGCATTGCCGACAAGTACCGGCTGATCTGCTTCGATGAGTTTCACGTTGCCGACATCACCGACGCGATGATCCTGCACCGGCTGCTCAAAGCCTTGTTTGACGCCGGCGTTGGCTTGGTGACGACGTCCAACTTCAAACCCGACGACCTGTATCCGAACGGGCTCAACCGCGACCGGCTGTTGCCGGCCATCGCCATGCTCAAACGCGAGCTGCACGTACAGAACGTCGACAACGGCGTCGACTACCGCAGCATCACGCTGGCACAGTTGCAAACTTACCTGACGCCCCTGGGCACCGCGGCCGATACGGCGATGACCGACGCCTTTGCGCGGCTGGCCGAGTCCCCCGACGAAGACCCGGTGCTGCACATCGAGGCGCGGCAGATTTTGGCCCGGCGCAAAGCCGGTGGCACGGTCTGGTTTGACTTTGCCACTTTGTGTGGCGGTCCGCGCTCGCAAAACGACTATCTCGAATTGGCCACGCAGTTTCACACCGTTTTGCTCAGCAACGTGCCGCAAATGTCGCCGCGCATGGCCGCCGAGGCGCGGCGCTTCACTTGGCTGGTCGACGTGCTCTACGACCGCCACGTCAAGTTGATCGTCTCGGCCGAGGTCGCCAGTGAACAACTGTATACCGAGGGACAATTGGCGCATGAGTTCGTTCGTACCGTGTCCCGCCTTAACGAAATGCAGAGTGCCGAATACCTGGCGCTGCAACGTCGTGACGTTGACACCCGCCTGACCCAATGAAACCCACCGTAGTCCTCAATTGCGTTGCCCTGCTGGCCGGCGGCGCGGTACTGGTGCCGGCGCTGGCGCAGGCCACAGGGGGCGACCCGGCAATGAACGTCGCGGCGGAGCGCTCGCGCATCGCCACCCAGCGCGCGCAGCAAGAAGAACGCTTTGCCCAGGCTGAAGTCGCCTGCTATCGGCGCTTTGCGGTGTTCGACTGTTTGCGCGACGCCCGGCAAGTGCGGCGCACCGCGCTTGACGCGTTGCGCCGTCAGGAAGTAGTTCTCAACGACGATGAACGCAAACGCGGCGCGGCCGCGGCAGTGCAGCGCATTCAGGACAAACTGGCGTTACCCGCACACAACGACACGCCATAGCCGGCCACGGCAACGCGTCGTCAGGTGGCGTTGTCGAGCTTGACGATCGCCAGCGAAATGTTGTCGCCACCGCCACGCGCCCGGCTGCGCGCCTTTTCGATCAGGAATTCGCTGGCTTCGCGCGGCGCCAGAATGCCCAGCACCGAACCCAGCTCGGCGTCGGTGAAGTAATGCCACAGACCGTCGCTGCACGCCATCAGGCAGTCGCCAGCGGCCAGTTTGGCGATGTAATGTGACTCGACGGCCGGTTCTTTGTCGGAGCCCAGGCAAGCCATCAGAACGTTCGATTGCGGGTGCACCTGCGCTTGATCAGGTGTCAAGTCACCCTTATCGACCAGGGTTTGCACGTACGAGTGGTCTTTGGTGCGCTTGATCAGATTTTGGTCGTGAAAATGGTAGACGCGCGAATCGCCGACGTGCGCCCAATAGCAACTGCCGTCGGGCTTGATCAAGAACGCGGCAATCGTGCTGTGCGGCTCTTCCTCGGACGAAATGGCCGTCAGCTTGATGACCATGTGCGCCTCCAACACCATCTGGCGCAGGGCGTCCTGGGCGTCGTCAACTGCCGGGACAAAGCGGTCGAACAGTTGCTTGACCGTCATGAGTACCTGGTCTGACGCCTTGCGCCCGCCGCTGCGTCCGCCCATGCCGTCGGCGATCACTGCCAGCACGCAACCTTTGACGCGGCTGTGCGGCAGCAGACAAACCTGGTCCTGCTGGTAATCGCGGTCGCCTTTGTGGATGCCAGTGGCGCCGGCGAGTTTGTAGCGTGGGGTGCTCATTGGGCCGCGACTACCAAAGTTTCCACCACGGTTGCGTCTCGACCTTGGTACCCTGGGTCATGTACGGTGTTTGTGGAAAATTTTTTTCTAGCACACGCTTGGCGTCGTCACGCAACTGCGCCATACCGAGTGCGTCGTATGACTGCATCAGAATGAACAACGCTTCTTCGAGCGCCGGTGCGCCTTGGTAGTCGGTGACGGCGGTTTGCGCCCGGTTGGCCGCTGCCAGATAGGCGCCGCGTTGGTAGTAGTAACGCGCCACGTGGACCTCAGACTGGGCCAGTGCGTTGACGATGTAGCGCATGCGGGCCGCCGCGTCCGGCGCGTATTTTGAATCGGGGAAGCGCGCGACCAGTTCCTTGAACGACTCAAACGAGTCCTTGGCCGCCTTTTGATCGCGCTCAGACATGTCCTGGCGCGTGATCGACGAGAACAGACCGAGGTCGTCGTTGAAATTGATCACGCCCTTGAGGTAGAGGGCGTAGTCAATGGCCGGGCTGGCCGGATGCAGCTTCAAAAAGCGGTCCAGCGTGGTGATGGCCAGAACCGGGTCGCCATTTTTGAAATGCGCGTAGGCTTTGTCGAGTTGCGCCTGCTGCGCCAACGGCGTGCCGGCAGCGCGGCCTTCGAGTTTTTCGAACAGCGGGACGGCTTTGTCGTATGCGCCGGTGCTCAGCTCATCCTTGGCTTCAGCGTAAATCTTGTTCGGGCTCCAGGTCGCTGTGGGATCTGGCGGCGTTGAAGAACAAGCGCCCAAGGTCATGACACCACACAGTAGCCAAAGGGCTCGCGCAGCAGATAATTTGGCAACTGGCATGTCGGAACGCTTCCTTGGAAAAGTCAAATTTGATTATATCGGGCACCCCTTTGGCGAACGGCGTTGTGGACGACGAAGACGCCGTCGCAGAAGCCGAACTTCGGCCTCTGCGATTCGGCGCAGCGCAGCACGGTTTGCGCCTGGACCGTGCGGTGGCCGAGCTGGTGGGTGAGTTTTCGCGCAGCTATCTGCAGCAGCTCATTGGTCTGGGTGCCTTGACCTTGAACGGCCAGGTCGTTGGCAAACTGACGCAAAAAGTCAAGGCGGGCGACCAAGGCAGCATTGAGCTGCGCCCGACGCCGCAAAGTCAGGCGTTCAAGGCCGAAGTCGCTGAACTGAACCTGATTTATCAAGACGACGATTTGCTGGTGATCAACAAGCCGGCGGGCCTGGTGGTCCACCCGGCGCCGGGCAACTGGTGCGGCACATTGATGAACCGCTTGCTCGGATTTGACGCCAGGGCGTTTGACCTGCCGCGCGCCGGCATCGTCCATCGACTCGATAAAGACACCAGCGGCTTGATGGTGGTGGCACGAAGCCGTTTGGCAATGGACGCATTGGTGCGCGCGATCGCCGCGCGCAGCGTCAAGCGGCAGTATTTGGCGCTGGCGCACCGGCCATGGCAGGGCGCGCCTGTGCGCCGCGTCGACGCGCCAATTGGCCGCGATCCGGGCAACCGCTTGCGCATGGCCGTCGTTGATCCGCTGGCGCACGCGGGCAAGCCGGCGACGACCGACTTTGCTTGCCTGGCCAGCCTGCCCGCGGGCTGTCTCGTCAAATGCACGTTGCAGACCGGCCGCACGCACCAGATTCGCGTGCATTTGGCGTCGATCGGCCACCCACTGGTGGGTGATCGGGTTTATGGCGGGGCGGACGTGGCGGCAATGACGCGGCAGGCGCTTCATGCCACCCGTTTGGCGTTGACGCACCCGGTCACGGGGCAGCCACTGCTGTTCGACTGCCCACCGCCGCAAGACTTTTTGGCAGCACTGAATAACTGGGCGATCAGCTACAATCCTCGTGACTTTTAACCTGTTACACGACAGGTCCAGGCGTGTTGCCAAACCGCTTTCGGCCACGACCACGTTCTCCAGAACTTTTATTTCCGGCACCTTGTGGGTGTTTTGAACGGTAACCTCTCGACATGAATACATTGGATGCCAAGCGCGTCCTTGAAGCTGCACTGTTGTGCGCGCAGCAGCCCATGGCGCCAAGCGACATGCGTCTCGTCCTGGGTGAGGGAACGGCGGCTGGCGATATCGACGCGTTGTTGTCGGAATTGCAGCAGGATTGGCGCGACCGCGGTGTGCAATTGGTCCAACTGGCCAGCGGCTGGCGCTTTCAGAGCCGCGCCCAGTTGCGCGATGTGCTGGACCGCTTGCATCCAGAAAAGCCGCCGCGCTATGCCCGCGCCACGTTGGAGACCTTGGCCATCATCGCCTACCGGCAACCAGTCACGCGCGGCGATATCGAAGATATTCGCGGCGTGACCGTCAATTCTTTGACGATCAAGCAGCTCGAAGAGCGGGGCTGGGTGGAGGTCATCGGGCATCGTGACACGGTCGGGCGTCCGGCCTTGTTTGCGACGACGCGCCAGTTTCTCGACGATTTGGGCGTGCAGTCGCTGGACCAATTGCCGCCGATTGAGTCGTCGCTGGTGTCGCTGCAAGACCTGGACTTGCCGCTGGAGCCCGGCCTGCACACGAGCGCCGACGCGACAAACGTTGACGCTGCGCCGCAAACATCATCGCTGGATTGGTCGGATGCCAGCACCGAAACGTCTGAAAAGGACCATCCATGACCGACCGCCCCATCAACCCCGCGTCACCCGAGCCCGCTGTCGCGGTGATTCGCTTTGAGGACGTGATTTCTGGCCGGTTTGACGCCGACGAGAGTCAGGATTCGTCGCCACCCGTCAAACGTGTGTTGGCGCCACAGCCCGAGTCGCCCAAACTGCACAAGGTGCTGGCGCAAGCCGGCATGGGTTCACGGTTGGAGATGGAGCAACTGATCTTAGAAGGGCGCATTTCCGTCAACAACGAGCCGGCGCACATTGGCCAGCGTGTGCAGTTTGGTGATCACATCAAAGTCAACGGCAAGCCGATTCGCTTCAAGCTGGCGCCGCCGCCACCGCGGGTGATTGCGTACCACAAGCCCGCCGGCGAAGTCGTCAGCCACGACGACCCGCAAAACCGGCCGACGGTCTTTCGCAAATTGCCCAAATTGTTTCAAGGCAAATGGCAGTCTGTGGGTCGGCTCGATCTCAACACAGAAGGACTGCTGCTGTTTACCAGTTCGGGTGAGCTGGCCAATCGGCTGATGCACCCTCGCTTCGGGCTGGAGCGCGAATACGCTGTTCGCGTGCTCGGCGCGCTCAGCCCCGAGGAGCGGCAGAAACTGCTCGACGGCGTGCGGCTTGACGACGGCGTGGCGCAGTTTGGTTCGATTGAAGACGGCGGTGGTGAAGGCTCCAACTGCTGGTATCGCGTCACCATCTCGGAAGGTCGAAACCGTGAAGTGCGACGCATGTTGGAGTCCGTTGGTCATGCTGTCAGTCGCTTGATCCGCATCCGCTACGGCGCCATGGTGCTGCCGCGCGGCCTCAAGCGCGGCGCCTGGATGGAACTGGACGACCACGACATCCGTTTGCTGACGCACGCGGCGCACGAGCCAGCACCACGCGCTCATGCCACAACGCGCCCTGACAAAACGGCCGGGGGCGCCGGTCGCTCCAGCAAACCGGCACGAAAGTCCGGCAGCCAGCGTGGCGATCGCTCGGCAACGGGCGCGCAACCGGACCCGCTGAAGACCTCCATGGGCTACATTGGCGCTGACAGTCTGACGCGCCAGCGCCACAGCGCTGGCCGCCCGCCAGGGCGCCGATCCGGCGGGCGCAATCGCTAGTCTGACAGGTTAAAATCAAAGGCTTTCGAGATCAGACTCTGACCATTTTTTAGCAGGAAGAACCATGACAATTCAACGTACCCTCTCCATCATTAAACCCGACGCCGTTGCCAAAAACGTGATCGGTCAAATTTACGCACGATTCGAAGCAGCTGGCTTGAAGATTGTCGCCGCCAAGATGGTGCATTTGTCACGTCTTGAAGCGCAGGCTTTTTACGCTGTGCACAAGGATCGTCCGTTTTTCAAGGACTTGGTCGAATTCATGATTTCCGGGCCGGTGATGATTCAGGCGCTTGAAGGCGAAAACGCCATTCTGAAAAACCGCGACTTGATGGGTGCGACCGATCCGAAAAAGGCCGCCCCGGGCACCATTCGCGCCGATTTTGCTGACAGCATCGACGCCAACGCAGTGCACGGCTCCGACGCTGTTGAAACGGCGGCCGTCGAGGTGGCCTTTTTCTTCCCGGGCATGAGCGTTTACTCGCGCTAAAGTCTCGTTCAAGTATGGCAGTCAACCTGCTCGATTTCGACCTCGAGAACTTGGCTGTTTATTGCGCGCAGCTGGGCGAGAAGCGCTTCCGCGCCGTGCAGCTGTTCCGCTGGATTCACCAGCGTGGCTGTACCAATTTCAACGACATGAGCGATTTGGCCAAGTCGCTGCGCGACAAGCTCGCTGGCCAAGCGGTCGTCAAGTCACTGGACGTTGTCTCGCAGCACATCTCGGCTGACGGCACCGTCAAATGGTTGTTCGATGTCGGCGCCGGCAATGCCATCGAGACGGTTTTCATCCCGGAGGACGATCGTGGGACCTTGTGCATATCGTCCCAGGCGGGTTGCGCCATGGGTTGTCGTTTTTGTTCGACCGGTCATCAAGGATTCAGTCGCAATCTGACTACCGGTGAGATCGTTGCGCAACTCTGGTTTGCCGAGCATTTCTTGCGTCGACACTTGCGCCGTGACGATCGCGTCATTACCAACGTGGTGATGATGGGTATGGGCGAGCCGCTGCAAAATTACAACGCATTGGTGCCGGCGCTCAAGACCATGCTCGATGACCACGCCTATGGTTTGTCGCGGCGGCGCGTGACCGTGTCGTCCGCGGGTGTGGTCCCGAAAATTCTGCAACTGGCGCAGGATTGCCCGGTGGCGCTGGCGGTGTCGCTGCACGCGCCCACTGATGCGCTGCGCGACAAATTGGTGCCGCTGAACATGAAGTATTCGCTGGACGAATTGCTCGGTGCCTGCACCCGTTATCTGGCGCACGCGCCGCGTGACTTCATCACGTTTGAATATTGCATGCTTGATGGCGTCAACGACCAGGATCATCACGCGCAGGAATTGGTTCGCCTGATGCAAAGTCGCGCCAAAGCGGGTTTGCGCTGCAAATTCAATTTGATTCCGTTCAATCCGTTTCCTGCGTCGGGTCTGCAACGCTCGCCGACCGTGCGAATTGAGAAATTTGCAAGAATCCTTGCCGACGCCGCAATCACCACGACCATTCGTAAAACCCGCGGTGACGACATTTCCGCTGCCTGTGGTCAATTGGCCGGCGACGTGGTTGACCGTACGCGCGTTGCCGTGCGCATTGCCCGGCAACGTCAAACTGAACTTGGTGCGATGGACACAACGGCAAAAGCCGCTGCGGCGCTGGTACCTGGAGGAGACCTGTCATGACATCTACGGCAAAAAAATTGGGCTTGTTACTGTGCGCCGCGGGGCTGGCTGCGGTGTTGTCGTTACCGGGCTGTGCCAATGTCAATCCTGTCGACGCTGGTCAGACCACCGCCAGCGGCGGCGACTTGGTGACCGACTCGGACGAATCGGCGCAACGCAAGCGCGCGCGGATTCGGCTGGAATTGGCTCTGGGATACTTTGAGCAGGGCAAGACGACGATCGCTCTGGATGAAATCAAGCAGACGATCGCCATTGACCCGACGTACGCCGACGCGTTCAGTTTGCGCGGTCTGATTTATATGCGCCTCAACGATCTGGCCACCGCCGAGGAAAGTTTCAAGCGTGCCCTATCGCTCAAGCCGCGCGACGGCAACGTGTTGCACAACCTGGGGTGGTTGAAGTGCCAAGAGGCGCAATACGCCCAGTCAACGGCATACTTTGCGCAGGCGCTGGCCAATCCACTGTATAGCGAGCGTGCCAAGACGCTGATGACACAAGGTTTGTGTGAAATCAAGGCCGGCGACAAGTCAGCCGCCGAAGCCAGCTTGAAAAAATCCTATGAATATGATGCCGGCAACCCGATCACCGGCTACAACCTGGCCAATCTGCTGTTCCAAAAACAGGATGACCTGCGCGCGCGTTTTTATATTCGGCGTATCAACAACACCGAGTTGGCCAACGCGGAAACGCTCTGGCTGGGTATCAAGATCGAGCGCCGCTTGGGCGATCAGGCCGCTATGACCCAATTGGGCGGTCAACTCATCAAGCGTTACCCTCAGTCGACGCAGGCAGCGGCTTACCAGCGCGAGGCGTTCAATGACTGAGTTGGTCGACGAGGCCAGCCTTGCACCGCCGCCGCAGCCGGTGGTTTCAGGGCAGCACGCCGGTGCGCTATTGCGTGCGGCGCGCGAGGCCCAGGGCTTGCATATCGCCGCCTTGGCGGTCGCGCTCAAGGTGCCGGTCAAAAGACTGGAGTCGCTGGAGGCCGGGCGTTACAGCGATCTGCCCGACATGGTGTTCGTGCGCTCGCTGGCGATGAGCGTCTGTCGCACCCTGAAAATCAACGCCGACGATGTGCTGGCCGCGTTGCCGGCGGCACCCTCACGCCCGATGACCCCGGCTGGCAATGGGTTGAACACTGAATTCAAGGACACCGACGCCTCGGCACGTCTGTCCTTTCGTGCACTGCTGCGTCATCCTCTGGGGCTGGGTGCGGTGGTGCTATTGATGGTTATCGCGGCGCTGGTGTTCTGGCAGGGTAATGCGTCAGCACCTGCCCGTGAGTCCAGCGTCGCCGCAACGGCGGATGCAGGCACGGCGCCAATACCCGCAACAGTGGTTGCCCCCGCTGTGCCCGCAGTAGCGGCGGCGACCGGCGCCAGCGCGGCAATCCGTGCCGTTGCGATTGACCCCGTTGTCGTGGCGCCAGCGTCCGGGCCACTATTGATCTCTGCGCATGGCGTGTCTTGGGTTGAGGTGCTGGACGCCAGCGGCACCGCGTTGCTGCGCAAACTGACTGCCGACGGCGAAGTGTTACGGGTCGACGGCACCTTGCCGCTCGCGGTTACTGTCGGTCGAGCCGATCAGGTCGCCGTGCAAGTGCGCGGACAAGCGCTGGATTTGCAAGCGCTGAGCCGCGACAACGTCGCCCATTTCGAGGTCAAATGATGGTTATCCAGGAACAAACAGCGGTGTCGACGCGACGGCCAACGCGCCAAGCGCGGGTTGTTTGGGGTTCCAAGGTCGTGACGATCGGTGGCGACGCACCGGTGCGGGTGCAGTCCATGACCAACACCGACACCACCGACGTTATCGGGACGGCCATTCAGATCAAAGAGTTGGCGCAAGCGGGCTCCGAATTGGTGCGCTTGACGGTCAATACCCCGGAGGCGGCCAAGGCGGTACCCGACATCCGGGCGCAGCTTGACCGCATGGGCATTGATGTACCACTGATTGGCGACTTTCACTACAACGGTCACCGCCTGCTGACGGAAGTCCCGGCATGCGCGCAGGCGCTGTCGAAGTACCGCATCAATCCGGGCAACGTTGGCAAGGGCGACAAGCACGACCGCCAGTTTGCCCAGATGATCGAGGTGGCGATGCGCTGGGACAAGGCCGTGCGCATTGGTGTCAACTGGGGCAGTCTCGACCAGGAGTTGCTGGCGTCGCTGATGGATCAGAACACGCAGCGTGCACAACCGTGGGGCGTGCAGGCGGTCATGCACGAGGCATTGATCAGCTCGGCGCTCGATTCGGCGCATCAGGCCGTCGCACTGGGCCTGAACCCGGACCAAATCATGTTGTCGTGCAAGGTCAGCGGTGTGCCCGATCTGATAGCGGTGTATCGCGCGCTGTCGAGGCGTTGTGACTTTGCCTTGCATCTGGGTCTGACCGAAGCCGGCATGGGCACTAAAGGGGCGGTCGCCTCCGCCGCGGCGTTGTCGGTGCTGCTCTGTGCGGGCATCGGCGACACGATTCGTGTGTCATTGACGCCGCAACCGGGCGAATCTCGTACCCAAGAAGTAGTCATCGCCACGGAAATTTTGCAGGCACTGCAGCTGCGCGCTTTTGTGCCTAGCGTCACCGCCTGCCCGGGTTGCGGGCGCACCACCAGCACCACATTTCAAGAGTTGACGCAAAAAATTGAAGCCTTTTTACGTTTGCAAATGCCCGTCTGGCGCAGTCGTTACCCCGGCGTGGAGTCGATGAAGGTGGCCGTCATGGGTTGCATCGTCAACGGCCCAGGCGAGAGCAAACAGGCCGACATCGGCATCAGCTTGCCCGGCACCGGTGAGGCGCCGGCGGCCCCGGTGTTCATCGACGGTGAAAAACGGCAAACGCTGCGTGGCGAAGCCATCGCCGAAGAATTCCAAGCCATCGTTGAAGCTTACGTCAAGCAGCGCTACGGCGCGCGCAGCGTGGCCTGAGCCAACGTCTGATACCCCGATCTTCATGAGTGAAAAATCCAACGTGACGCCAGCAATCAAAATCAGCGCCGTCAAGGGCATGAACGACGTATTGCCGCCCGACTCGGCCACCGTTGAGTGGTTCGAAGCCACGGTGCGCCGCCTGATGGCGCGCTACGCCTATCGCAATATCCGCACGCCAATCGTCGAACGTACGCCGCTGTTCATCCGCGGTCTGGGTGAAGTGACGGACATTGTCGAAAAAGAGATGTATTGTTTTGAGGACCGGCTCAACGGCGATCCGTTGACCCTGCGCCCCGAGGCCACGGCCGGCGTCGTGCGCGCCGCGCTGGAGCACAACTTGCTCTACGACGGCGGCAAGCGCCTGTACTACCTGGGACCGATGTTTCGTCATGAACGTCCACAAAAAGGCCGTTACCGCCAGTTCGACCAGATTGGCGCCGAGGCCATCGGTTTTACCGGTCCGGACGTCGATGCCGAGCTGATTCTGATGGCTTGGGCGTTGTGGGCAGAAATCGGCCTGACCGATGTGCGCCTGGAGCTCAACAGTCTCGGTCAACCGGCGGAGCGCCTGGCGCATCGGCAAGCGCTGATCGCCCATTTTGAAGCGCACCAGGACGCGCTCGACGAAGACGCCCGGCGGCGTTTGTACAGCAACCCGTTGCGGATTCTTGATAGCAAGAATCCGCACATGCAAGCCGTCGTCAACGCCGCGCCCAAGCTGCTCGACTACCTGGGCGCCGAATCATTGGCGCATTTTGACGCGTTGCAGGCCATGCTCAAGGCCAATGACGTGCCGTTCACCGTCAATCCGCGTCTGGTGCGCGGCATGGACTATTACAACCTGAGCGTTTTCGAGTTTGTCACCGATCGCCTGGGCGCACAGGGTACCGTTTGCGCGGGTGGTCGATACGACTATTTGTTTGAGCAGCTTGGTGGCAAGCCGGCACCGGCGGTCGGTTGGGCGCTGGGTGTCGACCGGGTGCTGGAACTGGTGCGCGCCAACGCAGACGCGGTGCGATCGGTGCCCTTGGATGCCTACGCCATCGTCACTGACAGCGCCGCCATGCCGCAGGTGTTGGCAACCCTGCAGGCGCTGCGCGCCCGGGGTGTATCGGTACAAATGCACACCGCCAGCAATGGCGAGATGACCAGCATGAAGGCTCAATTCAAGCGCGCCGACAGCAGCGGTGCCCGCTTTGCAGTGATTTTTGGCGCCGATGAAATCGCCGCGCAGCAGGTCACCATCAAACCTTTACGCGACAGCGCGGCCGCGCAACTGACGCGAGCCGTGCACGACCTGGCCGACTGGGCGTCGACCCTACAATCGCCGCTTTGAAAAAACCAGACCATGGCAAACGCACTCGACCTTGAAGAACAAGAGCAGCTTGACCAGATCAAGCACTTCTGGAAACAATATGGCAACGCCATCACCTGGGCACTAATCGTCGTCTTGGGCGCCTTTGCCAGCTGGAATTTCTACCAGTATTGGCAGCGTAGTCAGGCCAGCCAGGCCGCCGCGCTATTTGACGAAGTTGACCGTGCGTTGCAGACGGGTGAAGCGGGCAAAATCGACCGGGTGTTCGGCGAGATGAAAGACCGCTTTGGCAGCACCGCTTACGCGCAACAGGCGGGTCTGTTGGTCGCCAGGCAACGCACCATGACGGGCAAACTCGACGCCGCTCAGGATGCGCTGACTTGGGTTGCCGACAAAGCGGCCGATCCGGGCTATCAAGCGGTGGCCAAGTTGCGTTTGGCTGGGTTGCTCGTTGAGTCTAAAAAGTACGACGCTGCCATGGCGGCCTTGTCGGGCAGTTTTCCAGACAGCTTCACGGCGTTGGTAGCCGACCGCAAGGGCGATGTCTTTGTGTTGCAGGGCAACAAGACGCAGGCCGTTGCCGCTTATCGCCAGGCGTACGCGTTGTTTGCAGCAAGCACCGAATACCGTTCGTTGGTGGAAGTCAAGCTCAGTGCGCTGGGTGTGAACGCCGCGGAGAAGTCGTAAATGAAACGCTTTGACACGTCTGGCTGGCTGCGTGCCTTGGTGGGCGGCATGCTGGCGGTCTTGTTGGTGGCGTGTTCGAGTCAACCCAGCGCGCCGCAAGCAGTCGCGTTGGCGCCAGACCCGGCACTGCTAGGTGTTCGACTGGCCTGGTCGGCGCAGACGGCGCCGGTGGACTTTGCCTTGGCGCCGGCGGTTCATGGGGCCACGCTGATCACCGCCGCCGCCAATACGGTCGTCGCTCACAACGGCGCAACTGGCACGGTACTTTGGCAGGCGTCCACCGGCACGGCCATCAGCGCTGGTGTGGGTAGCGACGGTCGCTGGGTGGCTTTGGTGACGCGCAACAACGAACTGATCACCCTGGACGGTGCGCGTGAACTTTGGCGCGTGCGGCTGTCCGCGCAAGTGCTGGCAGCGCCTTTGGTGGCGGGTGCGCGGGTCTTTGTGCTGGCGGGCGATCGTAGCGTCAGCGCTTTCGACGCCCAGTCGGGACGCCAACTGTGGACCGATCAACACCCGGGCGACGCCCTGGTCTTGCGGCAACCCGGTGTGCTGACCGCGGTTGGCAACACGCTGGTCGTCGGTTTGGCCGGTCGACTGACCGGCATCGATCCGAACAACGGGCAAACCCAGTGGGTGGCAACGATTGCCAGCCCCAGAGGCACCAACGACGTCGAGCGCATGGTCGATCTGGTCAGTGGCGTTGGTCGTCGGGCAAACGTCGTCTGCGCACGCGCGTTCCAGGTGGCTGTGGCTTGCGTTGACGCTGCTCAGGGGCGGGTGCTTTGGCGGCAGGCGGCGCAGGGCGTCAGCGGCTTGCACAGCGATGGCGAGAAAGTTTTTGGCACCGAGGGCGACGGCCGCGTCGTTGCCTGGAACATGAACGATGGAAAGGTCGCTTGGACGTCCGACAGCTTGCGTTACCACCAACTGAGCAATCCGTTGGTCTTGGGACGATCCATCGTCATCGGCGACGAAACGGGGCAACTACACTTTTTGTCGCGTGTCGACGGCAGCGTCTTGAAGCGCCTGGCAACCGATGGCTCGCCGTTGGTGTCGGCGCCTGTGCTGGTCGGTAACACGCTGGCGGTGGTGACGCGCAAGGGCGGCGTTTTTGGCTTCCAGCCCGAATAGCGGGCGGCGTTTATTCCATATTGCCATGTCTAAGCCAGTCATCGCCTTGGTCGGGCGCCCCAACGTTGGCAAATCGACGCTGTTCAATCGCCTCACCAAGTCGCGCGACGCCATCGTCGCCGACTACGCCGGCCTGACACGCGACCGCCACTACGGCAAAGGTCGCCAAGGACGGCACGAGTTCATCGTCATTGACACCGGCGGCTTCGAGCCCGATGCCTCTAGTGGCATCTACAAAGAGATGGCCAACCAGACGCGCCAGGCCGTTGCCGAAGCCGACGTGGTGATCTTTGTCGTTGACGCGCGCGAAGGTTTGAGTGCCCAGGATCACGACATCGCCAAATATCTGCGTCGTCTGGGTAAGCCTTGTGTGCTGTCCGCCAACAAAGCCGAGGGCATGCTCGAGGGCAATCAGCTGGTTGAGTTCTATGAATTGGGGCTGGGTGACGTGCATCCGGTTTCTGCGGCGCACGGGCAGGGCATCCGGTCGCTGCTGGACCTGGCG
Organism: Comamonadaceae bacterium; assembly: GCA_037447395.1. GTDB lineage: Bacteria > Pseudomonadota > Gammaproteobacteria > Burkholderiales > Burkholderiaceae_C > Rhodoferax. The sequence goes on from JBBIGT010000007.1 coordinate 18,832, forward strand.
CTCAAGCCAGTCGAGCTGGCGGCTGAAGACGAGGACGAAGCGCCGCAGACGCCCGGCGTCATCAAGCTGGCCGTTGCCGGCCGACCCAACGTTGGCAAGTCCACCCTGATCAACGTCTGGCTGGGCGAAGAGCGGCTGGTCGCCTTTGACTTGCCGGGGACCACCCGCGATGCCATCGCCGTGCCGTTTGAGCGCAACGGGCAGAAGTTCGAGTTGATCGACACCGCCGGCTTGCGTCGTCGGGGCAAGGTGTTCGAGGCGATCGAGAAGTTTTCGGTGGTCAAGACCTTGCAGGCCATCGAGTCGGCGCACGTTGTCCTGCTGCTGATCGACGCCACGCAAGGTGTGACCGACCAGGACGCGCACATCGCCGGTTTCATTCTTGAAAACGGCCGTGCGGTGGTGTTGGCCATCAACAAATGGGACGCCATCGACGATTACCAGCGCGAACTTGTCAAACGTTCCATCGAGACACGACTCGGCTTTTTGAAATTTGCCAATCTGCACCTGATTTCTGCCAAAAAGCGCCAGGGCTTGGGGCCGCTGTGGAACTCCATTGCACAGGCGTACCGGGCGGCGACGTGCAAGATGTCGACGCCGGTGCTGACGCGGCTGTTGCTGGAGTCGGTGCAGTTCCAAAGCCCCAAACGCGCCGGCATGTTTCGACCCAAAATGCGTTACGCCCACCAAGGCGGCATGAATCCGCCAGTGATCGTCATCCACGGCAATTCGCTCGACCACGTGACCGACGCCTACAAGCGCTACCTTGAAGGCCGTTTTCGTAAAGAATTTGATCTGGTCGGTACACCGTTGCGCATCGACATGAAAACCTCGACAAACCCCTACGCCGAGTAGCGCGACGGGCTTTGGGTCGGTGTAACTAGCCGCGCATGCCGGGTATTTGTGGACTATGCAAGTCAATTGGCGTCGCGACTGTGGTATCGTCCCCGCTTTCAACAATTATCCGAACACGGAAAATATCGTGAACAACAAAGGCCAACTCTTACAAGATCCGTTCCTCAATACTTTGCGCCGGGAACACATTCCGGTGTCAATCTATTTGGTCAACGGCATCAAACTCCAAGGCCAGATCGAATCGTTTGACCAGTACGTCGTCTTGCTGCGCAACACGGTCACGCAAATGGTCTACAAGCACGCCATTTCAACCATCGTCCCGGGACGCGCTGTTAATTTTGCAGTGACTGAGGGTGAAAAACCTGCCAGCGCCTGATCTTGGCCCGGCGCCCACCTTGCTGGTGGGGGTTGATTTCGGACTTCCCAATTTTGACGCCCAGCTCGAAGAGCTCGGTCTGTTGGCGCTGACCGCTGGCTTGACGCCGGTCGGTCGATTGACCTGCAAGCGGCGTGTGCCCGATGCGGCGCTGTTTGTCGGCAGTGGCAAGGCCGATGAAATCAAGGCCTTGGCAAGCCAGCTGGGGGCGCAGGAAGTGCTATTCGACCAGAGCCTGAGCCCGGGGCAACAGCGCAATCTGGAACGCCACCTGCAGCTACCGGTGAACGATCGCACCTTGCTGATTTTGGAAATCTTCAGCCAACGCGCGCGCAGTCACGAAGGAAAACTGCAAGTGGAACTGGCACGTTTGCAGTTTCTCAGCACCCGTCTGGTGCGGCGTTGGTCGCACCTGGAGCGCCAGAGCGGCGGTATCGGCCTGCGCGGCGGCCCCGGTGAGACGCAGATCGAGCTGGACCGTCGCATGATCGGTGAGAACATCAAACGCATCAAAGAGCGTTTGGTCCGAGTCAAACGCCAGCGTTCGACGCAGCGTCGCCAGCGCGCGCGGCGCGATGCCTACGCCATTTCCTTGGTCGGCTACACCAACGCCGGCAAGTCAACGCTGTTCAACAGCCTGGTCAAGGCGCGGGCTTATGCGGCCGATCAGCTGTTTGCCACGCTCGATACCACCACCCGGCAGCTTTACTTGGGCGAAAGTGGCTGCATGGTGTCGCTGTCGGACACCGTTGGTTTCATTCGTGATTTGCCACACGGGCTGATCGACGCCTTTCAGGCGACCCTGCAGGAAGCGGTCGACGCTGATTTGCTGCTGCATGTGGTCGATTTTTCCAGCCCGCATTTCGTCGAACAAATTGCCCAGGTGCAAGACGTGTTGCGCGAGATCGGCGCGGGTGACATCCCGCAGGTGCTGGTGTTCAACAAGCTCGATCGCGTCGGCGCCGAGCAGCAACCCCTGCAAGTGGTCGACCACTACGATCTTGACGGCGTGCCCACGCCGCGAGTGTTCATCAGCGCGCAGCAAGCACTTAACCTGGACGCCTTGCGCCAGGTGTTGGTCGACCAGGTGCATGCCGCCCGCCCGGCGACCGCCGCGTTATTCCCTGAACCGCATGAGGCTGGTGTCTGATTGGGCACAATCCCTCGTTACAAGACAAGAGCTGAAACGATGAAATTTCAACGACCAACTTTGCGCCTGGCTGGCCTGCCGCAACGTCTATGGGGGATGTTCAACCTCAATGATCCGCGGTGGGGCCGGGGCGACGACAAACCCGCCGACGGCGCCAACGGCAACGCCGACCCGGCGCCACCCAAAGACCCGGACGCCGCGCCGCGCGCGCCCGACGAGCGCCCACCGCGCGGTGGTGCCAACCAAGGTCCGCCGGACCTGGACGAACTGTGGCGTGATTTCAACCGCAAGCTCGGCGGCCTGTTCGGCGGGGCGCGTGGTGCTGGCCCGCGCCGGCCGCGTGGCAACCCCGTCGGTGGTGGTGGCGGTCCGCTGGGCGGTTTTCAGCCCGACATGAAGAACGCCGGCATCGGCGCTGGCTTGATCCTGGGTGTCGTGCTGCTGATCTGGCTGGGTACGGGTTTTTTCATCGTCCAAGAAGGTCAGCAGGCGGTGATTACCCAGTTCGGCAAATACCATTCGACTGTCGGCGCCGGCTTCAATTGGCGCCTGCCATACCCGATTCAGCGCCACGAAGTGGTCTTCGTCACGCAGATCCGTTCGGTCGACGTCGGCCGTGACGTGATCATCAAGGCCACCGGACTGCGCGAATCGGCCATGCTGACCGAAGATGAAAACATCGTCGAGATCAAGTTCGCCGTGCAATATCGTCTCAACGACGCGCGCGCCTTCTTGTTCGAGAGCCGCAATCCTACCGACGCGGTAGTGCAGGCCGCCGAAACGTCGGTGCGCGAGGTGGTTGGCAAGATGCGCATGGACAGTGCCTTGTCCGACGAGCGCGACCAGATCGCGCCGCGGGTGCGCACGCTGATGCAGAAAATTCTTGATCGCTACAAGGTTGGTATCGAAATTGTCGGCATCAACCTGCAACAGGGCGGCGTGCGTCCGCCCGAGCAAGTGCAAGCCGCTTTTGACGACGTGCTCAAGGCCGGCCAGGAACGCGAACGCGCCAAAAATGAGGCGCAGGCCTACGCCAACGACGTCGTTCCGCGTGCCGTCGGTGCCGCCTCGCGCCTGAAAGAAGAAGCCGACGCGTACAAGGCCCGGATCGTCGCGCAGGCGCAGGGTGACGCACAACGTTTCAAGTCGGTGCTCACCGAATACCAGCGCGCGCCGCAGGTGACGCGCGACCGCATGTACATCGACGCCATGCAACAGATCTACAGCAACGTCACCAAGGTCATGGTCGACTCGCGCCAGGGCTCCAATCTGTTGTACCTGCCGCTCGACAAGCTCATGCAGATGACCGGGCAGATCGCCCAGGACGTCGCCGCCGCACCCAGCGCGGTCCCGCCAGCGCTGTCGTCCCCAGCGAGCGACGCGGCGGCCGAGGCCCGTGCCCGTGACGCCGCACGCGGGCGTACCCGCGAATCCCGCTAGGAGTTTTTGTTCATGAATCGCATTGGTTTCATTTTTTCGAGTTTGCTGGTCGTGCTGGCGCTGGCCAGCTCGACTTTGTTCGTCGTCGATCAGCGGCAGTTCGGCGTGGTCTTGGCGCTGGGCCAGATCAAGGAAGTCATCACCGAGCCGGGCTTGAACTTCAAACTGCCGCCGCCGTTCCAAAACGTTTCGTATATCGACAAGCGCCTGTTGACGCTCGACAGCACCGACAACGAACCAGTGTTGACCGCCGAGAAGCAGCGCGTGGTTATCGACTGGTACGTGCGCTGGCGCATTTCCGAGCCGACGCAATACATTCGCAACGTCGGCACCAACGAGGCCGCTGGCGCCAGCCAGCTCAACCGTGTGGTGCGCAACGCCTTCCAGGAAGAAATCAACAAGCGCACCGTCAAGGAGCTGTTGTCGCTCAAACGTGAAGCACTGATGGAAGACGTCAAGGCCGAAGTGCTCAGCCAGGTGCGCGGCGCCAAGCCGTGGGGTGTGGACGTGATCGACGTGCGCATCACCCGCGTTGACTACGTCGACGCCATTACCGAGTCGGTCTACCGGCGCATGGAGGCCGAGCGCAAGCGCGTGGCCAACGAACTGCGTTCGACCGGTGCCGCCGAGGGTGAAAAAATCCGCGCCGACGCCGACCGCCAACGCGAAGTAACCGTCGCCAACGCCTACCGCGACGCGCAAAAGATCAAGGGTGAGGGCGACGCCAACGCCGCGCGTACCTACGCTGAAGCGTTTGGCCGCGATCCGCAATTTGCCCAGTTCTACCGCAGCCTCGACGCTTACAAGGCGACGTTCTCCAAAAAGAGCGACGTGATGGTCGTTGATCCAGCCAGTTCGGACTTCTTCAGGACCCTGCGCGGCGCCACGCCGGGCGCGGCCAGCAGCAAGAAATAAGCATGGAGTCGGGCCTGGACAGCAACACGTTCTGGCTGGCCATGGCGCTGGTGTTGCTGGTTGAGGGCTTCATGCCGTTTGTCTCACCGGGCACTTGGCGCAAGACTTTCGAGCAGATCCTGCGCTTTGGCGACGGTCAGCTGCGCTTTTTTGGTCTGTGCAGTCTGCTGCTCGGGCTGTTGCTGCTCTGGTGGTTGACCTGAGTCAGACCGGCGCTGGTCTGCTGCGTCCATTCGCCCGGTAAAATTCGGTTTTTAACAGCCCACCTCATCTCATGTCTGCCTGGGTCCTACCGGATCACATTGCCGATGTTTTGCCCTCTGAGGCGCGCCACATCGAAGAATTGCGCCGCGACCTGCTGGATACCGCGCGGTGCTACGGCTACGAGCTGGTCATGCCACCGCTGCTCGAACATCTCGAATCGCTGCTGTCAGGCGCCGGCAGCACACTTGATCTGCAAACCTTCAAACTGGTTGACCAACTCTCGGGTCGTCTACTGGGGCTGCGCGCCGACAGCACGCCACAGGTGGCGCGTATCGACGCCCATTTGCTCAACCGCGCCGGTGTAGCCCGCCTGTGTTACTGCGGGTCCGTGCTGCACACGCGCCCGGCAACGCCACATGCCACGCGCGAACCGCTGCAGCTCGGTGCCGAAATCTACGGACACGCCGGGCTGGAAGCCGACAGCGAGATACTCAACCTGGCGCTGGACTGCCTGAAGGCCGCCAAGGTCGCGCACGCCAGCGTCGACCTGGCTGATGCCCGCCTGGTCAAAGCCATCCTCGCGGAGGCCAACCCGACAGCCGCGCAGCTAGCCGGCATCTACGCAGCACTGGCCGCCAAAGACAGCGCCGAGCTGGCCGCGCTGACCCGCAGTCTGCCGCAACCGGTACGCCAGGGGCTGCTGACGCTGGTTCAGCTGTACGGTGACGCCGCTGTTCTGCATGAGGCAAAAAAATGCCTCCCGCCCTTCAATGGTGTTCATGAAGCGCTACAAAATTTACAGCAATTGGCGGACCATCTGATGGCGGTCCGGGTCAGTTTTGACCTGGCTGACATGCAGGGTTACGCCTATTACACCGGCGCCCGCTTTGCCATTTATGCACCGACGGCCAGCGGCGCGTTGGTGCGCGGTGGTCGCTACGACCGTGTCGGCGCCGTGTTTGGCCGGCGTCGCCCGGCCGCCGGCTTCAGCCTGGACCTCAAGGGCCTGGTAGCGGCGGTGCCGCCCAAGCCCTTGCAGGCGGCCATTCGCGCGCCCTGGCGCGACGAACCGGCGCTGGCGCGCGAGATCGCCGCCTTGCGTGCGGCGGGTGCCGTGGTGGTTTGCGTGCTCCCCGGACACGAAAACGAAGTCGACGAATTTCATTGCGACCGTGAACTGGTCGAAGTCGGCGGTCAATGGCACGTACAGGCAATTTGAGACAACTTCAAGCGAGAAAGACATGACGGCAATCAAAGGACGCAACGTGGTGGTAGTCGGCTCCCAGTGGGGCGACGAGGGCAAGGGCAAACTGGTTGACTGGCTCACCGAAAGCGCCCAAGGCGTGGTGCGCTTTCAGGGCGGCCACAACGCTGGGCACACGCTGGTCATCAACGGTGTCAAAACCGCGCTGCACCTGATCCCCAGCGGCATCATGCGACCGGGCGTCAAGTGTTACATCGGCAACGGCGTGGTGTTGTCGACGGCCAAGCTGTTTGACGAGATCGCCAACCTGGAAAAGATGGGCGTCGAACTGCGCTCGCGCTTGCGTGTGAGCGAAGCCTGCCCGCTGATTTTGCCGTTCCACGCGGCGCTGGACGTGGCACGCGAAGCCGCGCGCGAAGCCGGCGGGAGCGAAAAAATTGGCACCACCGGGCGCGGCATCGGTCCGGCCTATGAAGACAAGATCGCCCGCCGTGCGCTGCGCGTGCAGGACCTGCTGGTGCCCGAGCGTTTTGCCGCCAAGCTGCGCGTGTTGCTGGATTTGCACAACCATGTGCTGACCACTTACCTGAAGTCAAAAAACTTCGACTTTGGCCCGACGCTTGCGCCTTACATGAAAGACGGCGCCGTGTTGTTCCAACCGGTGTACGACGAAGCCATGCGCCACGCCGAGCTGCTCAAGCCGATGGTCGCCGACGTCTCGCGTGAGCTCAACGACGCGCACCTCAAGGGCGAAAACCTGCTGTTTGAAGGTGCCCAGGGCACGCTGCTCGACGTCGACCACGGCACCTATCCGTTTGTCACGTCGAGCAACTGCGTCGCCGGCAACGCCGCCGCCGGCGCCGGGGTCGGTCCCGGTCTGCTGCACTACATCCTGGGCATCGCCAAAGCCTACTGCACGCGCGTCGGCGGCGGCCCGTTCCCGACCGAACTCGACTGGGAAAAAGCCGGCACGCCCGGCTACCACATGAGTACCGTTGGCGCTGAAAAAGGCGTCACCACCGGGCGCAGCCGCCGCTGTGGCTGGTTCGACGCGGCGCTGCTCAAGCGCTCGGCGCAGGTCAACGGCCTGTCTGGCCTGTGTATCACCAAGCTCGACGTGCTCGACGGTCTGCCCGAGCTGAAACTGTGCACCGGCTACCAGCTCGACGGCGCCTTCACCGACATCCTGCCGCTGGGTGCCGACGACATTGCCCGCTGCCAACCGGTGTACGAGACTATTCCCGGCTGGAGCGACAGCACCGTCGGCGTGACGCAGTACGAACAATTGCCAACCAACGCCCGCTTGTATCTGCAGCGCATCGAGCAGGTCACCGGTGTGCCGATCCATATCGTCTCGACCAGTCCCGACCGGGCGCACACCATTTTGATCCGCCACCCGTTTTTGGCCGATTGACCGGCTCACAAAAAATTTATAACAAATAACCTTCCAGCCCTTACAGAACGGGCGCCATTAGCTATATTAGTTGGAGCAAATAGATGTTAACCGAAGATGGCAAACACCTCTACGTCAGTTACGACGAGCTTGACGGCCTGATCGAAAAACTGGCCATCAAGGTGTTCCAGTCGGGCTGGCAGTTTGACACCATCTTGTGTCTGGCGCGCGGTGGCATGCGCCCCGGTGATGTCTTGTCGCGCGTTTTCGACAAACCCCTGGCGATCATGTCGACCAGCTCGTACCGCAGCGAAGCCGGCACGGTGCAGGGCCAGCTTGACATCGCCCACTACATCACCACGCCCAAGGGGCGCATCGCCGGCAAGGTGTTGCTGGTCGACGACCTGGCCGACTCCGGTCTGACCTTGAGCGCGGTCATCGACTTGCTGAAAACCAACTACCAGCCGATCACCGAGTTGCGCAGCGCCGTGCTGTGGACCAAGGCGGTGTCAACTTTCACGCCCGACTACTGCGTCGAATTCCTGCCGACCAACCCGTGGATTCATCAACCCTTTGAAAACTACGACACGCTGCGGCCGGCGCAGTTGATCGAGAAGTGGCGCGTGTGAGCCGCATGACACCTGACCCAGCCACGCGGCTGATTCACCACCCGTATGTGCCGCCAGCGGGTTTTGCCGCGCCGCAACCGGGCGTGTTCAAGGCCTCCACCGTGTTCTTTCCGAACGTCGCCGCCATGCGTGGCTTTGAATGGAAAGACAAGACTGCCTACACCTACGGTCTGCACGGCACGCCAACCACCTACACGCTCGAAGAGCGCTTGTGCACGCTGGAAGGCGGCGCGCAGTGCCTGCTGGTACCCAGCGGCCTGGCGGCGATTGCCACCGTCAGTCTGGCGCTGCTGCGCGCTGGCGATGAGGTGCTGATTCCCGACAACGCCTATGGCCCGAGCAAGGCGCTGGTCGAGGGTGAACTGGCGCACTGGGGTATCACACACCAGTTTTTTGACCCACTCGACGCGGCCGACCTGGCCGGAAAAATCAGCGCCAAGACGCGCCTGGTCTGGCTCGAAGCTGCCGGTTCAGTGACGCTGGAATTTCCTGACCTGGCCGAACAGGTGCGCGTCTGCCGCGCTGCCGGCGTGCTGTGCGCGCTGGACAACACCTGGGGCGCGGGCCTGGCGTTCAAACCGTTTGACCTGCAGCCCGGCAGTAACCCGGCGCTGGCGGTAGACGTCTCGATCCATGCGCTGACCAAATACCCCAGCGGCGGCGGCGACGTGCTGATGGGCAGCGTCATCACACGCGACGCCCAGCTGCACATGGCGCTCAAGCTCTGCCACATGCGCCTGGGCCTGGGTGTCGCCGCCAACGACGCCGAGGCGCTGCTGCGCAGCCTGCCGAGCCTGCTGCTGCGCTACCGTGCGCACGACGCCGCCGCGCGCACCTTGAGCCGTTGGTGCCAGTCGCGCCCGCAACTGGCGCAAGTCTTGCACCCGGCGCTGGCCGATTCACCCGGCCACGCGCATTGGCGCGCGTTGTGCCAGGGCGGCGCCGGGCAACTGGGTCACGCCGCGGGCTTGTTCAGCGTCCTCTTCAAGCCGAACTACAGCCAGGCGCAAGTCGACACCTTTTGCGACGCGCTGCGCCTGTTCAAAATTGGCTACAGCTGGGGCGGCCCGATCAGTCTGGTCATGCCGTACGCGCTGGAGACCATGCGTCAGCGCTGGCCGGCGCACCTGCAACGCGGCATTTTGGTGCGCTTCTCGGTCGGGCTGGAAGCGCCAGAAGATCTGCAGGCCGATTTGGCGCAGGCGCTGGCGCAAATCGACTGAACGCTCTGGGCCAGGCGCGCTGGGCGTGCCCCGGGCCAGTCAGCCTGGTTGGCGCCAAAGTCGCTCAGGTGCGCAGGTAAAATCAACGCCATAACTTTTGAAAGACTCCCTTGGCAACACCCAATTACGGCTACGAGAAGCGCCAGAAAGAACTGGCCAAAAAGAAGAAAAAAGAAGACAAGCTGAAGGAAAAAGCCTTGCGCAAGGCCGGCCTTGGCGACGCCGCGCATTCTGAAACGTCAGTCGCCGATGACGGTGACGCCCCAGCGTCTGAAAATACCCCCCAGTGACGGCGTCGTCGCCTTCAAGCCCCAGGCGGGGCCCCGGTGGATGCCAATATTTCAGTAGCCAATTGAGCCATAGCCGGCGCTGATCGGTCGCTTGGCGCTATTGTGCTTGCGACAGCAAACTGCGCAAAATTACGTTGCATCGAGGTCAGGTACGCTGGATCGTAGTGGTCCGTCAACAGGTCTTGCACGACGGCTGTGAACTGGCCGGCGCGCGCCTGTGCCTGCCAGGTGTCAACCACGACGTGGCCTTTGAGCGCCGTCAGCACCGTCAGTCGGTCGCAAAAATAGTCGACGTCGCGCACCAGGTAGTCGTAGTCCTCCAGCAGCAGGGCCACCCGTTCGGTATCTGGCAGTGTCAACTTCAGGCAGGCGCTAGCGCGCATGGCCTGCACCAACGCATCGGGCAGCGCCAGGTTGCCGACCTTCTTGCTCTCGCTCTCGACGAACACCGGTCGATCCGGGCGAAAGCAGCGCAGCGCGTCCCAGATCAACGTTTCAAAGCGCTTCTGACTGGGCTGCTCCAGCCCCGGAATGGCGCCCAGCACCGAGCTGCGGTGGCAGGCCAGCGCCTCCAGGTCGAGCACCTGCGCGCCTTGCGCCGCCAACGCCTGTAGCAGGCGGGTTTTGCCGGACCCGGTCGGGCCGCAAACCACCTGCCAGGGCAGTTGCAGCGCGCGCTGCGCCGTGTCTTGCACGATGGCCGCACGAAAAGCCTTGTAGCCGCCGTCGATCAGCGTTACGCGAAAGCCGATCTGGCTCAGGATCAGCGACAGCGCGCCGCTGCGCTGGCCGCCACGCCAGCAGTAGCACAGCGGCTTCCAGTCTTTGGCCTTGTCGATTACCTCCCGCTCGATGTGTGCGGCGACGTTGCGCGCGGCGATGGCAGCGCCGCGTTTGCGCGCCTCAAACGGGTTGACCTGTTTGTACAACGTGCCGATCTCGATGCGCTCGGCGTTGTTCAGCGTCGGCCAGTTGACGGCGCCGGGCAGGTGGTCGAGGGCGTATTCGGCTTCGCTACGTGCGTCGATGACAGCGTCAAACTCGGCCAAACGGCCGATGACTTCGCTGGCACCCAGGGGCGTCAGGCTCATAGCAAGACCTTCTTCAGCGTCGGCCAGACGTTGGCCAGGATCAACGGATGCGCCGCCTCCAGCGGGTGGATGCGGTCGCTCTGAAACCACTTCAGGCTGTCGGGCTTGTCGGCAATGCCTTTCAGGAAAAACGGCACCAGCGCCGTTTTTCGGCTGCGCGCCACGTCGGCAAACAAGCGGGCAAAGCGTTCGCCGTAGTCGCGGCCGTAGTTGGGTGGTACCTGCATGCCCAACAATACGACGCGCGCACCGACGTCCTGCGCCGCCTGCGCCATCGCCGTCAAGTTGTCTTGCGTCAGAGACAGCGACAGACCGCGCAGCGCGTCGTTGGCGCCGAGCTCGATGACGACGACGCCGGGCCGGTGCTGGCGCAGCAGCGCCGGCAGACGCGCGCGACCGCCCGACGTGGTGTCGCCACTG
>JBBIGT010000008.1:0-26367 GCA_037447395.1 Comamonadaceae bacterium
CCAGAAATGGACCATGCCTATTCGGGATTGGAAGGCTGCCCTGACTCGATTTACCATTCAGTTCGGAGATCGCATCTCCGTCAACTGAAGTCCGACCCGTTTACACAAAAATTCGGACACCCTCCGCCTTGGCCGAGAAGGCGCTGACGGCGTCGATCTACAAGGACATGATGTTCAGCGACCACGCGCCGTTGAATATCAAATACGAACTCACTATGTAAAAACTGGCAACTGTGATCAAGGATTACTTATTTGCATTGCCAAACCTGCCGCTTTCGCACCTGCGTTATTCCGTTCGTCCCGATAGGACGCCTTAAACGAAAGCAAGTAAACTGGTAAAGCTGATCGCTCAATTTTGGAAATTCTCCTGCATGTCCAAGTCTGTCCCCGCGAAGATCCAACCTTCTTTGCTTATCTGGGCAAGGGAGACTGCTGGATATTCCTTGGAAGACGCGGCATCCAAGCTGCATATAACTGCCGATAGACTTTATGCTGCCGAGTCCGGCGAAGCCATGCTGACGTTCAATCAGTTGCAACTGGCTGCAGGTGTATTTAAGCGGCCGTTGGCGCTTTTTTTCCTGTCAGAACCCCCCCCTCGTGAGGCTTCAACGCATGACTTTCGTCTTGACCGGGAAATTGCGCATCAGCCGCCTGCTCCATCCGTAAACATTGAGCTTCGCCGCGCCCGTCAAAGGCGAGACGAGGCCTTAACGCTTGCGCACGAAATCGAGGCGGTAATCCCGCCTTTTGTGGCGCAAGCCTCGCTGCTCGAGGATGCGGAAAAAGTCGCTGCCCGAGTCACGCAACTCTTGCAAATCACGGACGATCAAAAGCGATTGTGGAAGACTCCAGAAATCGCGTTCAAAGCTCGTAAGACAGCGGTGGAAGCGCAAGGGGTACTTATTTTCGAGGCGAGCAGAGTTCCGACGGAACAGATGCGCGGAGCAGCCATTTTCTTTGATCAGTTGCCGTTGATCATCCTGAACGGCGCTGATGCGCCCGCAGGCAGAAGCTTCACGCTGATGCATGAATTGACCCATCTGCTGCTGCGGCAAGGTGGCATTTGCGACCTCGCACCGTCCGAGGACATGACGCTTGACGCCAGGGTAGAGCGCTTCTGCAACGCAGTCGCCGCTGCAGTGCTGATGCCTACGAACAAAATTTTGGCGATGCTGGGCGATAGGAGCGCGCGCGACTGGACTCTGGATGAGCTTGGACTGCTGGCCAAGCCCTTTTGCGTCAGCCGCGAAGCGATGCTGGTTCGCCTCATCACCTTGGGCCAGGCGTCGCAGCGGCAGTACGTTGCCTTGCGATCGCAGTTCCGTGAGGAATATCAGCGCTTCAAGCTATCCCAGCGCCAAGACGGCGGAGGTGGAATCAGCCCCGCTGTCATGGCAGTGAAAAACCTGGGCCGACCGTTTGTGCGCTTAGTGCTCGATGCCTATGAGAACGACCGCATCGACTTGTCTACGGTGTCTGACTACTTGGGCGTGAAGCTTCGCCACCTTCCCCGCATTCGCGAGCTGGCTGGGGGGGACTTGGCTGTAGCATGACGACCATTTATTGCATAGATACCAGCGCAGTCATCGACGCAGGGGAGCGCTACTACCCCATCGACATCTTTCCGGCCTTTTGGGACAAGCTGGATGGTCTCATCCGGGACGGCCGCCTGAAGGCTCCGCAGACTTTGATAGACGAGTTGGAAGCCAAGGATGACGCTTGGCGCGCCTGGGTCTATGAAAGGCGGGAGCAGATGATTTGGGCGATAGACGAGTCTATTCAAGAGGCACTGTCCAAGGTTATGCCTGTCTATGTCGGTGTGGTCACAAACCTAGACAGCATCAAGGGCGACCCGTTCTTCGTTGCCGCTTCGATGGCGAAGGGCGCCACCCTTATTACCAGTGAAAAGCCCAGGAAGGGCAATGTCAAGATCCCCCGTATTTGCGACAGTCTGGGTGTGGCCTGGAGCCCGATGCTTGATGTAGTGCGCGCTGAGCGATGGCGGTTCTAGGCAGCAAGAAAAATAAATGTAGGTTTTTTGTCGCATTGACTACCACTTGGCCACGCCGGCGCTCGCCGCCCATGCGCAGGCGGCGACCATTCACAAGGGCGACAAGTTCTCCGACCATGCTCCGGTAACCGTTCAGTATGCTTCTAAATAAAGAGCTGTAACCGCTTTATCCAAAAGGGCTATAAGTGAATTTGTTGCAGAAAATATGCCTGTTCTGGCTAACCCTCTTCGTGTCAGCGGGGGCGCTGGCGGCAGCGCCAGCAGTGGCCTTCTACTACGGTGCGCAGCCGCCTTGGAGCGAGCTCCAGGCTTTCGATCTGGTGGTGGTCGATCCCGATCATGTCCCCCAACCCACCGATCTGGCGCTGCCCCACACGCGGCCGGCCGCTTATGTGGCCGTGGGCGAAGTGCAGCCGACCCGTGCCTATGCCGCGGCGATACCCGCGGCGTGGCTGGTCGGTGACAACAGCGACTGGGGCAGTCGACTGGTGGATCAGTCGCAGGCGCAGTGGCCGCAATTTTTTACCAGTCAGGTGATTGCGCCGCTATGGGCGCGAGGCTTTCGGACTTTTTTTCTGGACACGCTTGACTCGTACCAGCGGTTTGCCAAGACGCCCGCGCAACGCGCGGCGCAGGAGGCCGGCATGGTCGCCGTCATTCGTGCGCTCAAGCAGCGTTATCCGGATATTGGACTCATTTTCAACCGCGGCTTCGAGATCCTGCCGCAGGTGCATCAAGACGTCGAGATGGTGGTGGCCGAATCGCTGTTTAGGGGCTACAACGCAGGGAAAAGAATCTATACCGAGGTTGCTGAAGCCGACCGTCAATGGTTGCTGGGCAAGTTACAGGGCGTACGCGATAACTATCACTTGCCGGTGGTCGCAATCGATTACGTGGCTGCGGCTGAGCGCACGCTGGCACGCCAGACCGCGCAGCAGATCATGGACTTGGGGCTGATCCCCTGGGTCGCCACGCCGGAGCTGGCCAGTCTGGGCGTCGGTGCGATCGAGGTCATGCCGCGCAAGGTGCTGGTGGTACACAGTGCGTTGCCCGACGAATACGCGCTGCGTTACAACGATGCCCTCAGGTTGGGCTCCATGCCGCTCAATTACCTGGGTTACGTGCCCGAGTTCGTTGACGTCAACCATTTGCCGGATCTGACGCTTGCGGGTCGCTACGCGGGTGCCGTACTCTGGTTGACGGCCGCGCTGCCCTACGATCAAAAAAACCGCCTCAATCGATGGCTTGAAGCCCAGACGCAAGACAAGTTGCCGTTGGCACTGATCAATCCACCCGAGGAACTGCTGACCGGCGCCATGGCCAAACTCTGGGGTATCACCCCCGCGGCTACGCCGACGCCCGCTGCGCCAGTGCAAATCAACCAGCAAAGCGGCATGATGGGTTTTGAGATCGCGCCCAGACCCGAGCGCCGCGACATCGTTCCAATGACCATTGCGCAGGGCCAAGCGCTGCTGACCCTGCGCCAAGGCCCTGCCCAGCAAGTCGCGGCGGCGATCACACCTTGGGGGGGCTATGTGATGGAGAATTTTTCGGTCATTGCCCTGCCTGGCAATGCGGGCGACCGTTGGGTGATCGACCCGTTCGCTTTTTTTCAGAGCGCCTTGCGTCTGCCTGCGCTGCCGGTTCCCGATGTCACCACCGAATCCGGGCGTCGCATGCTGATGGTGCATATGGATGGTGACGGCTTTATCAGCACCAGCGAATTACCTGGCAAACCGCTGGCCGGTGCGGTGGTGTTGCAACAGGTTGCCAAAAAATACCCGTTGCCGATGACGCTGTCGGTAATCGAGGCCGAGCTCTCGCCGCAAGGACGGTACCCCGAGCTATCGGCACAAGCCGAGGCGATTGCACGCGAGCTGTTTCGTCTGCCCAACGTTGCACCCGCCTCGCACAGCTACTCGCACCCGTTTGTGTGGCGCAAGGCAGTCGGCGCCAACGCTGATGGCGGTTACACCTTGCCGATTGCGGGCTACCAGTTTGATTTGCAGCGCGAAATTGACGGCTCGGTTCGGTACCTGCAAGACCGGTTGATGCCACCGGGCAAAAGGGTAGACATGTTTTTCTGGACCGGCGATTGCGTCCCCGGCGATGACGCGCTTGCGCTGTCGCGCAAGCTGGGACTGCTCAACCTCAATGGGGGCGATACCGTGGCCACGCGCTCGAACCCGTCGCTGACCCAGGTTGAGGGGATGGGCATCCCGCGCGCCGGTGGCTTTCAGGTTTTTGCACCCAACCAGAATGAAAACGTCTACACCAACAACTGGCTGGGCCCGTTCTATGGCTACCAACGGGTGATCGAGACCTTTGAGTTGACCGAGAAGCCGCGTCGGCTCAAGCCGATTGACATTTACTTTCACACCTACCTCACCACCAAGGTAACCGGGTTGGAGTCACTCGACAAGGTTTTCACCTACGCGCTGGCGCAGCAAACCACACCCGTGTTTGTGGCCGACTACGCGCGCAAGGTCAACAACTTTCAAACCCTGGCTGTGGCCAAAACGTCAACCGGTTGGCGCATCCGCGGCGCAACCGCGCTGCGCACCTTGCGTCTGCCCGCAGGGGCGTTGCGCCCCAATGTGGCAGCCAGTCAGGGGGTCGCGGGTTACAACGATGCTGCAGCAACCTACGTTCACTTGAGCGCAGACGCTGCTGAACTGACGCTCGGCGCACAGACCGGTGAACGCGCCCGACTGGTGTCAGCGAACGCTCGCATTGAGCGCTTTGAAGCGCGCCCCGGCGTGTCGCGTTGGCATCTTGCTGGAAATGTTCCATTAGCATTCACGCTGGCCAACGTCCAGGGCTGTCAGGTGCGTGTCGACGGACGTGACCTCAAGCCCGTGCGTCGTCACGGTCATTTCAGCGAATTCCAGATCAAAGACCATGTTGCCCGAGCGCTCGAAGCGGTATGTCAGCCCTGACGGGGAAATCCCCCGTCTGGTGCTCACGCGCCCCTGGCAATTAGCCTTGATTGCCTTGCTGGTACTGACCTTGCTGGTCATGATTTTTCCGCACCGTGCGTTGGTGGAGTCGCTTTACCAGCAAGAGCGGCTGGACGAATTGACGCTGTCGTATATCCAGAACCTGTACCGCACCGAGCCCGACAACGCCGACGTGGCCTTGTTGCTGGCGCGCACGCAAGTCGACGCGCTGCGCCAGCCGCGCCTGATCGAAACCCTGCAGCACCTACTCGCTGCGGGTTCAGCGCGGCAACGCCGCGAAGCACGCCAACTGCTGTTAAAGGCCTACACCCAGACGGTCGCGGGCAGCGCAGCCGAGCACGCAAGCCAGCGTGCGCAACTGATCGCGTTGCTCGAACAAGCGCGCGGCGACACACTCAGCACGGGCGAGGCCCAGTTGCTCGCGCAACGGGCGTTCGATCTGAACTTACCTAACCTGGGCCTGGAATTTTTCAATCGCCTGTCCTTGTCCGAGGCGGATCTGGCGCCCGAGCGCGTCGGCGACTTGGCGCTGGGTCAGGGTCACCACGCACTGGCCGCGATGTACTTCATGCAAGCACGTGAGCGCGCCAGTGACCGTACGCAGGCACGCCGCCTGTTCCAGAAGTCGCTTCAGACTTACATGCAAGCCAGCCTGTTTGACGCGGCCATGCAGGCGGCGCAACAGCACCTGGGTGATCTGGCAAACGACTTGCCGACGCTGCGCTACCTGGCGCGCGCGTCACGGGCGGCCGGCAAACCGGTGTTGGCGGCCGATTACGCGCGGCGATTGGTGTTTTTGGATGCGTCGGAGCGCAAGCCATGAAGCGCTGCAGTTGGCTTTTTGCTGCTCTGCTGGTAATGCCGTCATGGGCGCAAACCCAAGCAGTCGTGCCGGTGGCCGTAGCAGCAGATGGGGCTGTACCGATGCGTGCTTACGACGCGCAAGACTACACGCTGGCGTTTGACGTGTTGCTGGGCGCAGGCGATCTGCAGCGGGCTTTCCAGCTCGCGCAAAAGGCGGTGCAATCGGTACCGCAAGACCGCAGTTGGCGCCGCAAGCTGGCCCAGGTCAGCGCCTGGACGCAGCGTCCGGAGGTCGCCGCGCAACAATGGCTAGCGTTGTTTTCCATGGGCGACCACGCGCCGGACACCTTAAACAACGTGATCGCGTTGGCTCCCCTGGTACACCAGCCCCTGCTGGCAGCGCAAGCGTGGGCGCTCTATGCGCGCGGCCGCAGCCTGACCGATGCGCAATGGCGCGACATCTTTGAACTCTACGAGAGCGCCGCAGAACCTGCGCTTGGTGCTCTGTTTTTTGAAGCTGAATACGCTCGGCGCCAGCTGCCCCTGTTGCTCGACCATGCCGCCCGGCTGGCTGATAACGCCGGTGACGATGTGCGTGCCGAGCGCCTGTACCGCCAACGCGCGGCGCTGCTGCCTTTTTCTCTGGACAGTGTCTTGCGTGCCGTGGTGTTCCTGATCCGACGTGACCAGCCGTCCGAAGCCTTGGTCTTGCTCAAGCGCCATGCGACGCAGGCTCCCCCCACGGCGGGCACTTACTGGCAGTTGCTAGGCCAGGTGGCGTGGGGGCAGCAAGACACCGCGTCGTCGCTGCTGGGCTACGAAAACTTTGTCCGGTTGCCGCAGGCGGGTGCCGCCGATTGGGTCCGTCTGGTGGCGCTGCTGCGCACACAACACCCGACGCAAGCGGCCGACCTGGCGCTGCAAGCGTTTCGTCGCTACGGCGCAATTGACCAGTTGTTAACCGCTTTGAGCATTTATGCAGAGCAAGGTGACCAGGCCGCGCAAGCGCGCGTGCTGGCGGGCCTGGGCGCGCAGGCGCAGGAAATTGCCATCACCGAGCCCCGTTTTATGCTTTGGCGTGCACAGTTTTACCAACGCCAGCACCAACCCGATTTGGCGTGGGTCGATTTGCGTCGTTTGTTGCAACGCCAGCCGGGTGACGTTGACGTGCTGTTGTCGAGCCTGTGGCTGTTGATCGACGAGCACCGTCTCACCAAACTGCCCCACCTGATGCGCGCCAACGCTGCGCTGGCTGCCAAAGAGCCGCGTCTTTGGGGTGCTTTTGCGGCAGGCAGCCAGGCGCTGGAACGCCACCGTGATGCCGTGCGCTGGTACGCACGCATGGTGCGCGCCAAAACCGACGATTCACTGACCTTGCTCAACTACGCCGACGCACTGCAACGCAGCGGGCAAACCGGCATGGCCGACCGGCTGCGCCGCCATGCCTGGTTACAGCTGAAGGCGGGTTCAACCCAGTCCGACACGTCATTGGCGCAAGGGGCCAGCGCTGAACTGCTGGCGCTGGCGCGCTTGAGCCTGATGAATCAACCGGGTGACCCCAGTCAGCTGCTGATCCAGCGCCTGGTCAGCCAGTTGCGTGCGCTACCGCAGGCGCAGCAGGACGAGCAAGCGCTCGCTCTGGTGCTGGGTTGGGCAATCATGAAAGAACAGTTTGTCAACGCTCGCAGCTGGATGCTGCGCAGCTACGCGCGCCAGACCCAAATCGCCTCGCCGCTGTGGGGACAGGCGCAGGTTGCATTGCAACTTCAGGACACCGCTACCATGGCCCGGCTGTTGGCGCGTCAGGGCGATGCGCTGCCCATCTACAACCGCTACGACACCGCCTATGCGCTTGGCCACGCAGCGCAGGCGCAGGACATTGCTTTTAACGCCATGTCAGCACAGGACGACGAGCCACTGTACGACCGCTACCGCCAGCATGTCCCAGCGCTGGCCAACTACGTGCAGTTGCAAAGCGAGGTCCGTCATGGCGCCGAACTGGCCAGCCATGGGTTGCAACTCGAAGCACGATGGGTCGTCAACCCGCGGTTGCACGTGGTGATGCAAGCACAATCCCATACGCCGGGTGCCGAAACACCGCTGATGACGCTGGTGGCGCCGCCTGTGGATCAACTCAGCAGCCTTGAATTGCGTTGGCTGGGCGAGTCCGGACGCACCGATCTGACGCTGTTTCAGAGCCGGGAGTTTGAGCAGCGCAACGGCTTTCGGTTGACCCAGGGCTTGCCATGGAATCACCGGCTGAGCTTGGACGCGGGCATTGACTACAGGGTCGATTCCACGGTGACCGAGCCGATGAGCGTAGCGGGTTATGAAAACAGTGTTTACGGTGACCTTAACTACACCTTGGGCCGGCGCGAGAGTCTTCGCATTGCGTCGCGGTTTTCACACTACTACTCCCAGATCGACGACCCGTTGGGTACCAGCTTGGCCATCGATCTGGAGGCCGCTTACCGCATCAAAACGGACTACCCCGACTGGCGCATTCGTGGCTACCTGACGCGGCAGTTGTTCGCCAAGACCGGCGCAGACATCGGTTCAGCCGGGTTCAAAGGCGCGACGCAAGCAGCGGGGACCAGCGTCGTCGACTATCTTTTGCCCAACAGCAGCACCAGCGTGGGGGCCTGCGTGGGTCTGGGTGACAACCTGACCGGCCAGGCCATTCAGAGCGGCTACACCCGCGCCTGGCGGCCTTTCGGCGAGATCTGCCTGAACCATAATACGGTCAGTGCAAACGGCATCAATGCCACCTTGGGTGTGGCGGGAACAGTCACCGGCGAAGACCATCTGCGGCTGCAACTCGAGCGCAGCGACGCCCGCGGTGCAGGTAGTACACAGGTGAACCGTCTGGCACTGCGCTACCGACACTATTTTTAGGAGAGACCCCCATGAAACGCCTGTTCTTGTTTTGCGCAGTCGCAATCGCTTGCTTGTTGGCAGCCTGTACCACCATGATCGAATCGACTGCCAAAGGGCAAACGTTTGACGCGCAAGCGCTGTGGGCGGTCTTGCCGGTGGCCAACAACACCGACACGCCGCAAGCTGGCTTGTCGGCCGAAGACCTGATCGAGCATCAATTGCGCGCCCGTGGCATTGGCAAACTGTTGCGCTACCCAGCAACCCTGTCGCGTGACAGCCTGTTTGAACCGACCGAGCGCAAGGTCAGCGACGAGGCGCTGCAGTGGGCCAAACAAAACGGCGTGCGCTTTGCCGTGCTGGGCAGCGTACAAGAGTGGCGCTACAAGGTGGGCATTGATGGCGAGCCCGCTGTGGGGCTGACGATCAAGGTGATCGATTTGTCTTCTGATGAGGTTGCCTGGAGCGCGTCTGCGGCCAAAAGCGGCTGGAGCCGCGAAGCCTTGTCGGCCGTGGGGCAGGCGCTGGTAATGCAGATGGTCGGTGGTTTGCCCGTACTTGCCGTCCCGCTTGTCAAGCAACCATGATCCGTCTGAAGCTGGTTGATCGGCTCAGAGCCGCCTTCAGCCGGCAGGGGCTGGCCCCGCAAGAGATTGCCACGCCAGTGCAGTGGATCGAAATCACCGTGCTGTCGCTCGGCTCGGTTGCGCTGGCTTGGGCATTTCGCCCCCACGATCCGGCGCTGACGCAAGTCGAATTTCCCTGGCTGTGGTTGGTGCCCGTGCTGTTGGCCTTGCGCTACGGCGTCTTGCCCGGTCTGCTCAGCAGTCTGGCACTGGTCGCCAACGAACTATTGGCGCTGCGCGCTGGTTTGGTGCCGGGCGAGTTTTCTGTCAACACCTTGTTTGGTGGCGGATTGCTGGTGTTGTTGTGCGGTGAGTTCAGCGACGTCTGGCGCGACCGCAACCAGCGCATGGAGGAATCCTATTTGTACCTTTCCGAACGCGTGTCGCGTCTGACCAAGCGGCATTTGTTAGTGAACCTGTCACACGATCGGCTGGAGCAGGAAATGCTAACGCGCCCGGGGTCGCTGCGTGACGCGCTGGTGCGCTTGCGCAACTTGAGCATGTCGCAAAACGAAAGCGGCCAGGCCTTGCCCGGTGCACCGGGTTTGCTGCAAATGCTGTCGCAATACGTCAACATTGAAGCGGCGGCAATTCACACCCTCATGCCCCAACCCGATGGCTACGCGTTGGGTGCACAGGTGGCCAGCCTGGGCGAGCCGGAGCCGCTGACCAAGGACGATGAACTGCTGGTGTTGGCGTTGCAGGAAGGTAAGTTGGCGCACATTGCCAGCCAGGAAACCAGCCTGCCGCGTCAGACCGCGCAACTGGTGGTGGCGCCGCTGGTGGCGGGTGACAGCCAATTGATCGGTGTGCTGGCCGTGACGCGCATGCCGTTTTTTGCCCTAAACAGCGAAAACTTGCAGATGATGCTGGTGCTGTTGGGCTATTACGCCGACAACCTCGGTTCAGCGCATGGTGTCGAAGAAGTGCAACGTCGTCTGCCTACGGTGCCGGTTTTATTTGCCCAGGAGCTGGCGCGACTCATGAACCTGCACGACAAGGTGGGGCTGGGCAGCCAGCTGGTGGTATTGCGCTTCGAGAACAATCTCGGACCGGAAATGGCAGCCGACTTCTTGCGTATCAAACGCGGTCTTGATCTGTATTGGCAGACCTTCGATCAGGACACCGCGGTGCTGGTGGTGTTGATGCCGTTTGCCTCTGCCGCCGCCAAGGACGGCTTTGTGCTGCGTCTGGAAAACTGGCTTGATGACCGCTTCCATGGTGATTTTGTTTCACTTGGCGTGCATTTGCACGCAGTGGCTCTGGATCAACCTGAGCCGCTGATACGACTGGCCAACGCGGTGGGGGACAAGTGACGCCCTTGCACTGGACCTGGGTCGCCGTGATGGGCGATCTGGGTTTGATCTTCAGCCCGCTGGTCACGTCAACCTCGATGGGTGCGTTTGCTTTGGTGTTGCTGACACATACAGTGGTTGGTACGGTGGTCGCCCTGTCCAGCTACCTGATGTTGCCGCAACGTTTTCGCCACCCGCGCCTGGCTGTGACAGCACTGATGTTTTCGTTCGCTTTCATGGCGCCGGTGATCGGTGCGCTCGGCCTGCTGTACCTGATTCGTACCCAATTGCGTCAGACGCTGGCGCAGGTGCAGCGTGCGGTGCCGCAAGCGGTGCAACTGCCGGTGTACGACGTACAGACCAAAGGTACCAGCCGTGGCAGTCAGGGTGCGATTCGATCGCGCCTTGGGCACGAGGTGCCGGCCAGTCTGCGTATGCAGTCCTTGCTGACCTTGCAGGCGGTGCCCAGCCGGGTGTCCAACCCGATACTGGAAGACCTGCTTGGCGACGATTCCGACGACGTTCGGCTGGTGGCTTTCGGCATGCTCGACAGCGAAGAAAAAAAGATTTCCAGCCGCATCCGCGAAGCATCGCTGCGCTTGCCGACGCTTGGTGCTGCCGAGCAGCGCTTTGAGTGCCTGCGCCAGTTGGCCGAACTGCACTGGGAATTGGTCTACGCTTGCCTGGCGCAGGGCGAGTTGCGTCAGCACATGCTGGTGCAGGCCGCGCGCTACGCCGATGAGGCGTTGGCGCTTGGTGTCGCCGCGGGCTCGGGGCTGATTTTTTTGCGTGGGCGTATCTGGCTGGAGCAAGGACAACTCGACACGGCGCAACAGGCCATGGAACAGGCATTGGCCTTGGGCCAAGCCAAGACATCGGTCTGGCCGTACCTGGCCGAAATTGCTTTCCGGCGTCGCGACTTTGGCCGGGTGCGCGACATCATGCAGCAACTCTCGGGCCTGAACCTGAGCTCGCGCACGCGCGCGGTCGAAGACTTCTGGATCCGACGCGATCGCGAGACGAACATCAGTGACCACCGTTTCCTCAGCCACATCTGACCTGATCCTGCCCACGGCACAAGAGGTCGACGTTCTGCTCTTGCTCGAGGGGACGTTCCCGTTTGTCTCTGGCGGGGTGTCGAGCTGGGTGAACCAGATCATTCGCGGTTTTCCGCAATTGCGTTTTGGCGCGATCTTTCTGGGCAGCCGCGCGCAGGACTATGGCCCGATGCGCTACGCACTGCCCGACAACCTGGTGCATCTGGAAACGGTTTACCTTTACGACGACCGCTTGAATCCACCCGTCAAACCCAGTCACGCCACACCGCAGGCGATGAAGCTGGTACAGGCGGTTCACAGCGATTTTGACCGTGATGCGCGGAAACCCGATTGCGAGCGCTTGTTTGCCGAGTTGATGAACGAGGCGGGACCTGGCGGCCAGCTTAGCCACGAAACTTTTTTGTACAGCCCACAGGCTTGGGACTTCATCACGAAAAGCTACAAGCAGCGCAGCACCGACCCATCGTTTGTTGACTATTTCTGGACCATCAGAACGATCCACACCCCGTTCTGGCGCATGCGTGAGGCGGCGCTGCGCTGCCCCAAGGCCCGCGTCTACCATGCGGTCTCCACCGGGTACGCGGGCATCCTGGGCGTACTGCTCAAACACCGCAACCAGCGCCCGTTCATGCTCAGCGAGCACGGCATCTACGTCAAAGAGCGCAAGATTGACCTCTACCAGGCGCAGTGGCTCAAGGACAACCGCGGCGTGTTCGAGCGCGACATTTCGCAGGTGAGCTACTTTCGCCAGCTCTGGATTCGCTTCTTCGAGCACCTGGGTTACGTCACCTACCAGGCGGCCGACGACATCGTCGCGCTTTACGAGGCCAATCGCCAGCGTCAATTGCAAGACGGTGCGCCGCCCGAGCGCACTGGCAATATTCCCAATGGCATTGATGTTGCCCGTTTCGCGCCGCTGCGCACGCAGCGTCCGGTGCAGGTGCCACCGGTGCTGTGCCTGATAGGCCGGGTGGTGCCGATCAAGGACATCAAGACCTTTATCCGGGCGGTGCGTACGGTTGTCAACCATTTGCCGCAATCTGAGGCCTGGATTGCCGGTCCTGAGGACGAGTCGCCCGAATACGCGCAGGAATGCCGTGAGCTGGCCGAGCAACTTGGTCTGGCCTCCAAAGTCAAGTTCCTCGGATTTCAAACGTTGACCGAGCTGTTGCCCAAAGTCGGTCTGGTGGTGCTGAGCTCGATCAGCGAGGCCTTGCCACTGGTGATTCTGGAAGGCTACGCCGCTGGCGTGCCGGCTTTGTCCACGGACGTGGGGTCGTGCCGGCAACTGGTGGAGGGGTTGCCGGGCGAAGACGCAGCGCTGGGTGTCTCGGGCCGGGTCGTACGCATTGCCGACCCGCAGGCGCTGGCGCAAGCCGCCATTGACCTGTTAAGCGACCCCAAGGTTTGGCAGCAGGCCAGCGCCGCAGCGATTCGCAGGGTGGAAAAATATTACACGCAAGACCTCATGTTTGCCCGCTACCGTGCACTTTACGAAAAGAACCTCCAATGGCAGGCATAGGTTTTGAGCTGCGCAAGCTGCTGAAGAAAAAGACCTACGGTGGTCTGCTGCAAGCGTATGCGTTTGCCGGTGTCATCAGCTCCGGGCCGTGGGTGCTTTCGATCATCGGCATCATGCTCATTGGCCTGCTTAGCCTGGGCTCGGTCTTTCCCAAAGAGGCGATCACCCAGTTTCAGGTGACCATCACCTACTTGTTCTTGATGTCGCTGATCGGCACCGGCATCGTCCAGCTGTCGTTCACGCGCTTTGTCGCCGACCGGATTTTCGATAAAAAGAACGACCGAATCTTGCCCAACTTCAACGGGCTGATGCTGGTGGCGGTGCTCACCAGCATAGTCATCTCGCTGCCGATGGCGGCATTTCTTTTCCCACAGCAATCGGTGCTGTATCGCCTGCTCTTTGTGATGGGGCTAGCGATCATGGCGTCGATCTGGATCGCGACCGTGTTTTTGACGGGTTTGAAACACTACCGCGCCATCGTCTGGATTTTTTTTGGCGGCTACAGCGCGACGCTGGTGCTGGCGCTGTTGTTCAAGACTTGGCTTGGCATGGACGGTTTGTTGCTGGGCTTTGTGCTGGGTCACTACCTGCTGTTGCTGGGCATGGTCTGGCTGGTCTATCGCAATTACCACTCTGACTGCTTTCTGGCGTTCGACATCTGGAAGCCGGGCGCCATGTACCGCAGCTTGATGGGTGCCGGCTTCCTTTTTAACCTGGGCGCATGGGTTGACAAGCTCATGTTCTGGTACTACCCGGGCACCGGACAGAACGTGATCGGGCCGCTCAACGCGTCGGTCATTTATGACTTTCCGATCTTTTTGTCTTACCTGTCGGTCATTCCCGGCATGGCGGTGTTTTTGGTGCGCATCGAAACCGATTTTGTCGAGTACTACGTCAAGTTCTACGATGCGGTGCGCGAAGGAGCGACGCTGGACCACATCGAACGCATGCGCAACCACATGGTGTATTACGTCCAGCGCGGGCTGTTTGACATCGCCAAGATTCAGTCCATTGCCGTGTTGGTGACATTTGCGCTGGGCGGTGCGTTGCTCGATTGGATCGGAATCTCACGCCTGTACCTGCCGCTGTTGTACGTTGACGTCGTTGGTGCGGCGCTGCAGGTGGTACTGCTGGGCGTTTTGAACGTGCTGTTTTACCTCGACCAACGTCGCTTGGTGTTGCGCCTGACCGTGTTGCTACCGGTGGCAAACGTTATCCTGACGGCGTTGTCATTGAAACTGGGTGCGGCCTGGTTTGGCTATGGGTTTACTGTGGCAATGCTGATCACCGTGCTGGTGGGCGTGCGGGTGTTGTCGCAAAAGCTCGATTCGTTGGAGTACCAGACCTTCATGCTGCAGTAAGCCGCTGTGGTTTGCGCGGCGTCAATTTCACGCAAACCACGGCTCCTAAAATTTCTGGCGCACTTTTTTGCCCGTTCAACCAACCCTGGGGATCATCATGACTGCTCGACTTGCCAACAAGGTTTCCATCATCACCGGTTCGGCACAAGGTATCGGCTTGGCTACCGCGCTGAAGTTCGCCAAAGAAGGTGCCATCGTCATCGTCTGCGACGTCAAGCAGGAAGGCGTCGACCAGGCGGTGGCCCACTGCCGCGCGCTCGGCGCCCAAGCCGAGGGCTTTGTCATGGACGTGACCAAACGCGCGCAAGTCGACGCGGTGGTGGTCAAGGTCAAGGCGCAGTTTGGCCGCATCGACGTGTTGGTCAACAACGCCGGCATCACGCAAGACGCACGGCTGCAAAAGATGACCGCCGAGCAGTTCGACAAAGTCATCGACGTCAACCTGCGCGGCGTCTTCAACTGTGCCCAGGCGGTGGCCGACGGCATGGTCGCGCAAGGCAGCGGTGTCATCCTGAACGCCAGCTCGGTGGTCGGTTTGTATGGCAACTTTGGCCAGACCAATTACGCCGCCACCAAGTTCGGCGTCATTGGTTTTACCAAGACCTGGAGCCGCGAGCTCGGCCCCAAGGGTGTGCGCACAAACGCCGTGGCGCCGGGCTTCATCGGCACGCCGATGGTGGCGGCCATGCCCAGCGAGGTGATCGCCAAGATGGGCGAAAAAATTGCCCTGCGCCGCATCGGCAAACCCGAAGAAATTGCCAACGTCTACGCCTTCCTGGCCAGCGACGAAGCCAGCTACATCAACGGCGAGGTGATCGAAGTCTCTGGCGGCATTGCGCTCTGAGCGGCGCGTTTGCTCACGCCGCGCGCTCGGCGTATTTGTTGAAGCGCCAGGCCGTCGCCTCTTGCGTCAGGCGCCGCCAGACGGTACGTTTCTCGGCCGGCGTCATGTCGGTCCAGCGCTGCACCTCGGCAAAGGTGCGCCCGCAGCCCTTGCAGACAGCGTCGCCCTGGCTGGTCGAGCAAATGGCGATACACGGCGTGTCCGGGGTGGTCTCGTACCAGGCCAGCCAGGCGGCCATGGCCGGCCCATTCAACTGCCAGTCGTCGACCGACGTTTGCCGGGCGCAAACCATGCGGCCGTAGACCTCAGCCAGCGCCCGTGTCGGCGGCGCCAGCGCGGCGTCGGCGGTTTGTCGGCTGCGCGCACGCCAGAAATTGATGGCGGCTTCGATGTCGCTAATGTGGATGTTGGCCATGGGTCGGCGCATGATAGCGGCGCCCCGGCTTGTCCTCACACGGTCAGGGAATTGGCCTGCCGTGGTGCAATTTGGCCCTCGTAATTTGCTGATTTTTATGGAACTCTTCTCTGCCGCCTGGTGGTCGGCGCTGCTGGCTATCGTGCTGATCGACCTGGTGCTGGCTGGCGACAATGCCATCGTCATCGCGCTGGCCGCGCGCAATCTGCCGGCGCAGCTCAAGCAAAAAGCCATCGTCTGGGGCACGGTCGGCGCCATCTGCGTGCGCGCGCTGATGACCATTGGCGTCGTCTGGCTGCTGAAGATTCCGGGGCTGATGTTGCTCGGTGGCCTGGGCCTGGTGTGGGTCGCCTACAAACTGCTGGCCGACGACGATGGTGACGCGCACAGCGACGTGCAGGCCAATACCTTCTGGGGCGCCATGAAAACGATCATCGTCGCCGATGCGCTCATGGGCGTCGACAACGTGCTGGGCGTGGCCGGTGCGGCGCATGGGGCCATTGACCTGGTCATCATCGGCCTGCTGATCAGCGTCCCGATCGTGGTTTTTGGCAGCTCGGTGGTGCTCAAGTTGGTCGAGCGCTTTCCCGTCATCATCCAGGCCGGTGCCGCGGTGCTGGCCTTGACCGCCGCCAAGATGATCGTCAGCGAGCCCTGGTTGGCCGCCTGGTTTGGCGCAGCGCGTGTCGCGGATCTGCCGCACACGCTGGCGCAAAGCGCCGCGCGCTGGGCGCTGTACGCCGTTGTCGTGGCGGGCGTGCTGGGCGCCGGCTGGTGGCGCAAACGGCGCGCCGTGCCGTCTGATCGCGTCAGCGGCTGATTGCTTGCTCTTTGGCCAGCGCCTGCACTTGGCGCAGGCGCGTGTCGATGATCGAGGCGTCGATGTACCCGGCCGAACTGTTGTTCTCCGGGCTGGTTTTCAGGCGTTCTTGCGCCGCTTTCAGGCGGTCCAGCGCGCCGCTGTAGTCGAGCTGCGCCACTTGCGCCTCGGCCTGCGCACGCAGCGCGCGCAATGGCTGGTTCTGCGCCGCGTGCAGACTGGCCAGCCATTGCCAGGCCAGCGCGTCTTGCGGGTGCATCAGCAGCCAGCTCTGCAACTGTTGTGCGGCGTCGTTGAGAGTTTCTGGCAGGCCGGCTTGCATGGCGGCTTGCGCTTGCAGCATCAGCGCCGGACGGCGCGCCGCGCTCGCCATGGTGGGCGCCAACTGTCGCACCAGTGCCTGCACGTGCTGGCGCGGCTGGTCACGCGCGTTGAGGTCGACCTCGGCGGCGAGCCAGCGCAGCGGCGCGGCGGCTGCGGCGTCACCGGCCGCCAGGGCTTGCACACGCGCCAGCGCCTGGCGCGCGGCACCCGTGTCGCGCAGGTGCAGTGCCGCCAGCGTCGCGCCGTACCAGGCGCCGGCCTGCAGCGCCGCTGGCTGGCTGGCCAGCGCGCTGTCTTGCACCAGGGCCTGCCAGCCGTGCAGTGCGTCGGGCGTATGGTTGGACAGCACCTTGGCGCGCGCCGCCATCAGCGCGTGCAGCAGCGCGGGCGTCGGCGCCAGCGGGTGCGGTGCGCCCAGCGGCAGGCGTGACTGCACGTCGGCGATGCGCTCGGTGGTCAGCGGGTGGCTGCGCAGGTAGGGAAACGCACCGCTGTCGTTGAGGCGCGCGGCCTGCTGCAATTTGTCAAACATGGTGACAAAACCGGCTGCCTCAAAACCGGCCTGCGTCATCACGGCAAAGCCGATGCGGTCGGCCTCGCGCTCCATGTCGCGCGAGAAATTGAGCTGGCTCTGCGCCGACAGCGCCTGGCCTCCGACGATCAGCGCGTTGCCGGCGTCGGCGCTCTTGCCGGCTGCCAGCACGCCGAGAATCATCGCGCCGATGAGCCACGGCGTTTGCTGGCTGTCCTTGGCGATCAGTCGCGAGATGTGCCGCTGCGTGACGTGGCTGAGCTCATGCCCGAGCACCGAGGCCAGCTCGTCGCGGCTGCTCACCACCGCCAGCAAGCCCAGATGCACGCCGAGGTAGCCACCGGGCAGGGCGAAGGCGTTGACGCTGCGGTCGCGCCCGAGCAGGACTTGCCAGGCAAAGCGCTCGTCGAGCTCGGGCGTCAGGTCACCGCGGGCGCGGGCGGCGGCCAGCAGCGGCTGCCAGACGCTTTGCACGTAGTCGGCCAGCACCGGGTCGTCGATGTAGTCGGGGTCGCGGTACAGCTCGCGGGCGATGCGGTCGCCCAGGCGGCGCTCGTCGGCACTGGCCATGGCGCTACCGTCGCCCAACAGGGGCAGCGCCGCGGCGCCGGAGGCCGCCGTAGCGCTGTTGGCCTGCGCCCGCGGGCTGCCCGGTAGCGCGACCATGGTGAGTCCTAAAAACATAGCTGTTAGCGCTTGTCTTATGTGGGCTGGAGGCGGTTTTGGCATATTTTTTGCGCTCATCTGGGGCGGTTGGCTGTGCCGGGCCAAGCCGATCACCGCCGCTTCTGTCGGCGTCGTCGCGGGCCTGAGCCCGTATGATGCCAGCCCCGCGTAAAGGTTCTGTAAACACCCATGAACACATTGACCCATTTTGACGCCCAGGGCCAGGCCCACATGGTCGACGTGGCCGCCAAGGCGGCGACGCACCGCGTTGGCGTCGCCGGCGGGCGCATCGACATGCAGCCAGCGACGCTGGCGATCATCGAATCGGGCAGCGCCAAGAAAGGCGACGTGCTGGGCATTGCCCGCGTCGCCGGCATCATGGCCGCCAAAAAAACCAGCGAGCTGATTCCCCTGTGTCACCCTCTGGCGCTGACGCGCGTGGCCATCGACTTTGCGCTGCAGCCGCCCGGCGCCGTGCGCTGCACCGCTACGGTGGAGACCGTCGGCCCGACCGGCGTCGAGATGGAAGCGCTGACCGCCGTGCAGGTGGCGCTGCTGACGATATACGACATGTGCAAGGCGGTTGACCGCGGCATGGTCATCAGCGACGTCAAGCTGCTGGAAAAGCACGGCGGCAAGTCCGGCAGCTTTGTCGCGCCGGCCTGAGGCGGCGTTGCTTGCTCAACCCGGTCAGCCGGTGCTGACGGTGCTGTCGGCGGGTGCCGTGGGGCCCTTGGGGGTCGCGCTGGTCTGCGCAGGCATCGGCGGCAATTCGCTATGGCCCGTCCGACAGACTGCTACGGCTGTCCCGGCGCCCAGGCGGCGTAGTCCTTGGGAAAGGCGGCCTTGAAACGCGGGCCGTAGAAGGCCACCTCGTCGTCGCGGCCGAGCAAGCGGGCGCTGTCGAGCAACAGGCGGATGACGCGTGTCTCGGGCGAAAAATGCAACATCTCTTTGGCCAGCGCGTGCACCTGCGCTGCGTTGTCGGCGTCCAGGTCGGTGGTCGTCAGTTCGGCAAAACGCACCGTGTCCTGGTACAGCCAGACGTTGCGACTCTTGGCCAGCGTGTCCACGCGGTAAGCGCTGGCGCGCAACTCGGGTGGCAGGTAAATCTGACTGGCGATGCGGTACTGCCACGCGGCAAAGCCACAATACGCTATTAATAAAATAGCTATTGACGCAGATAAATAGGAGGCTGCGGGCCAAAAATGCTTGTAATTTTGCGAACCATCGCGCCCGCCCGGCTGCCAGTACAGCAGCCAGCCGCACAAGGCCGCGGCGGTCTGGAACGGCCCGTACCACAGCGGGTATTCGAGCAGGCTGTGCAGCCCGATCAGCGCCAGCACAGCCCAGGCCAGTTGGCGCGTCGGCTGCGTCTCGCGCCAAGGCTGACCGCGCCAAATCAGCCACAGCGCCGCGCCACACAGCAGCAGCGCCGCCGGCAGACCCAGTTCAACGGCCAGCTGCAGCGGCAGGTTGTGGGCGTTGTCGAGAATGTCGCAAAAACGCGGTCCGGGGTAGAGCGTAATGAAGTGCGCGTAGTCCAGTTCGCCCCAGCCCCAGCCCAGCCAGGGCTTTTGCCCGATCAGGTGCAGTACGTTGGCCCACAGCGTCAGGCGGCTGGCGCAGGCGGCGTCGCCGGCGCGCAGGCGCGCCCAGGCACTGCTGCCCAACGGGTCCAGACCGATCAGCAGCGGCAAGGCCAGCGTTGCCAGCGTGTAACCCAGCAACGCCGCCGCCAGCAACCCCTGCACCGGCCGCTGTTGGGCGGTTGTGCGCCCGCGCCACCAGAACAGCGCCAGCAACGCCAGCAAGACCAGTTGCAGCAAGCCGGTACGCGAACCAGAGGCGGCGTTGCCGGCGCCCAGCAGCGCCGCCATTGCCAGCAACGCCGCGTACGACGGCGATGACGTGGCGGGTGGGTTGCCGGCGGCAATGGCCGGCGCGTGCGGCTGGTTGGGCGGTTGCCGCTCGGACAAGGCTTCCCGGCCGGGCCGGATTTGACTGGGCAACCAGGCGTTCGCTTGCGCCGCCAGCCAGAACAGCGCCGCCAGGCCAATGCCCAGCAAGGTAGCGAACTGGTTGCGCTGGCGCAGATTGCCGTAGGCCTGTCCGGTCTCGGGGTGGTTGACCCAGTCGCCCAATGCGCTGCTGGTGCCGAGGTATTGCAGCAGGCCGATGCCGGCACTGAGCGCCGCCGCCGTGGCCCAGGCCAGCACCACGGCGCGGGTGGTTGACGCGCTGCGGCCGTGCTGGTGGTCAACGGCCAGCACCAGCAGCAACGCGCCGGCGCACGCCCAGGCAAACAGCAGCGGCATCGCCTGCGCGACGGGCCCGGGTGAAAACGGGTTCAGCCACGGCAGCGTGACGAGGAGAAAAACAACCGGGGCCAAATTCAAAAAGTCCGTTGTGGCTGTGCCGGCGTCAGTGCCACGCCGGTTTGCGCTTCTCGATGAACGCCTGCACGCCTTCCAGGGCGCTGTCGTCCATCATGTTGCAGGCCATGGTCTGCGCCGCATCGGTGTAGGCGGCTTCGATGCCGTTCTCAATCTGCCGGTAAAACAGGCGCTTGCCCAGCGCCACGGCGACGCGCGGTTTGGCCAGGATGACGTCGACCAGTTTGGCCAGTTCGGTGTCGAGCTGGTCGGGCTCGGCGACGCGGTTGATCAGGCCCTTGGCCTGCGCCTGGCTGGCGCTGATGAACTCGCCGGTGACGAGCATCTCGAACGCCGCTTTGCGCCCCAGGTTGCGCGCCAGCGCCACACCCGGTGTGCTGCAAAACAGCCCCAGGTTGACGCCGCTGACGGCAAACCTGGCCGTGCTGGCGGCCACTGCCAGGTCGCACATCGCCACCAACTGGCAGCCCGCCGCGGTGGCGATGCCGTGCACGCGGGCAATTACCGGCACCGGCAGCTTCTGAATGGCCATCATCAGCCTGCCGCATTGCGCAAAGAGTTTTTGGTAGTAATCGTGCGACGGCTGGGCGCGCATCTCGCGCAGGTCGTGGCCGGCGCAAAACGCTTTGCCGGCAGCGGCCAGTACCACCGCCCGCACGCTGTCGTCTTGCGCCAGCGCGTCCAGTGTGGTTTGCAGCTCGGTCATCAGCGCTTCAGACAGCGCGTTGAAGGCGTCCGGGCGGTTCAGCGTCAGCGTGACCAGTCCGCGAGCGTCGCGGTCGATCAGGACAAGGCTTGCGGTGGCGGTCATGGTGGGCATCCTTTCAAGGTCAGGGACTGGTGCAACGGTCAATTAGACCGGAAATCAGCGGCAATGCAAGCGGCCGAGCATTCGTTGGTGGATGGGCGCGGCACTACTTCCAGCACAGAGTCTCCAGGCAGACACTGTGCGCGGCGTCGCCCAGTGTCAGCACGCCGTCCTGAATCGTCGCTTGCAGCGTCATACTGCGTTGCGCCAGCGCGGCAAGGGCCTGCGCGCTGGCGCTGGCGATGCGCCAGACCTGCAAGCGGTCGAGCCGGCTGAGCTTGTTCTCAATGCCCTTCCACCACACCTCGGCGGCGTGGCCGAAAGCGTAGACGACGACTGCGTCGGCCTTGCTGCAGGCTTTGCCGAGTGGTTTGTCGTCGGGTTGACCGACCTCGATCCACAGCCGCGTGCGCCCGGTAAAGTCGCGCAGCCAGACGTCGGGCTCGTCGGGGTCAGACAGGCCGGCGCCAAAAGCCAGCGTGCCGTCGCCGTGGCAGGTGTCCTGCAGCTGGTGCGCCTGCAGCGCCAACGCTGCAAGCCGCACCAGCATGCGCTCGTCGGTTTCGCTGGGGTGGCGTGCCAGCGTCAGCGCGTGGTCGGCGTAGTAGCCGTGGTCGATGTCGGCGATCTGCAGGCTGGCTTTGAAGACGGTGGAACGGGTGGCCATGGAGGGTTAACGTGAAAGAGCGGTGTAGCGTGAAAGAGCGGCATTGTCATGCCGGACTCGATCCGGCATCCATGACGTCAGGGTGCATGGATTGCGGTCATGCGATCAAGCGCTTTCATGCAAGTGCGGTTGACTCAGGCGCTGCCAGCTGATGCAGCGCACGCCTTCGCGGGTGTAGTTGTCGTCGCCGCCATGAATCAGCCAAGGCGCGGGCGACCGCTCGGTCACAAAACGGTTGGCCTGACGGCCGGCACGCACCAGGTCGGGGGTGATGGTTTGGCCGGATTTGATCTTGACGCATTGCAAGCCGGCGGCTGTCTCGAACGCCAGATCGGCCTCGATGCCGTTGTTGTCGCGCCAGAAATACATGTCCGCCGGCAGCCCCTGGTTGAGACGGTACTTGCGAAATTCGGCCATCACCCAGGTCTCGAACAGCGCACCGCGCAGCGGATGCAGCCAGAGTTGATCCGGCGCGCGCACGCCCAGCAGCCAGCAGGCCAAGCCGCTGTCGGTGAAATACAGCTTGGGCGTCTTGACCAGACGCTTGCCAAAATTGCGGTGGTACGGTGGCAGCAGGTAAACGAGTTCACTGCTTTCCAGCACCGACAGCCACTGCCGCGCGGTGGGGTGGCTGATGCCAGCATCTGCGGCCAGGTTCACCAGATTGAGCAAACAACCCGTGCGCCCCGCGCACAGACGCACAAAGCGCTGGAAACCCGACAGGTCCTGCACCTTGAGCAGTTGGCGCACGTCACGTTCCACATAGGTGGCGATATAGCTGGCAAACCAATCGTGCGCTTGTGTTGGCGAGGTCGATTGCTGCCAGAGTGCCGGGTAGCCGCCGCGCCACAGGTGTTGCGGCAGGTCTTGCAGTATTCGTGTTCCCAGCTCAGAGGCGGCCAGGGGCAGCAACCGCGCCAGTCCGATGCGCCCGGCCCGTGTTACAGAGGTCGCGAGGATAGGAATTCATACAATCTGAAGAAATGATTTTCAGATTGTATAAAACCAGCGGGTCTGGTGCGGCTGCTTAGACGCGTCGCGCCAGCTCCGCGGCTTTCCCGGTGTAGCTGCCCGGCGTCATTGCGAGCAGGCGGGCTTTTTCGGCCGTGGGGACGTCCAGCTTGGCGATGAAGCCTTGCATCAGCTCACGCGTCATCGGCGCGCCGCGGGTGAATTCTTTGAGTTGCTCGTACGGCGAGGGCAGGCCAAAGCGGCGCATCACGGTTTGAATTGGCTCGGCCAGCACTTCCCACGACGCATCCAGATCATCGGCGATGGCCGCTTCGTTGATCTCCAGCTTGCCCAGGCCGGTGGCCAGCGACTGGTAGGCCAGCACGGCGTAGCCCAGCGCCACGCCCATGTTGCGCAGCACGGTGCTGTCGGTCAGGTCGCGCTGCCAACGCGAGATCGGCAGCTTTTCAGATAAATGGCGTAGCACGGCGTTGGCCAGGCCCAGGTTGCCTTCGGCGTTTTCAAAGTCGATCGGGTTGACCTTGTGCGGCATGGTGCTGGAGCCAACCTCACCCTTCTTGAGCCTCTGTTTGAAATAGCCCAAGGACACATAGCCCCAGACGTCACGCGCCAAGTCGATCAGGATGGTGTTGGTGCGCGCCACCGCGTCGAACAGCTCGGCCATGTAGTCGTGCGGCTCGATCTGGATGCTGAACGGTTGAAACGTCAGCCCCAGGCCCAGCGGCTCGGGCGTCTCGATCACTTTTCGGCTGAAGGCTTCCCAGTCAAAGTCGGGCCAGGCCGACAGGTGCGCGTTGTAGTTGCCTACGGCGCCGTTCATCTTCCCCATGAGCTTGACCGCGGCGATGCGTTCGCGCGTGGCAGAAAGCCGCACCACCACGTTGGCGATCTCCTTGCCGACGGTGGTCGGGCTGGCCGTCTGTCCGTGCGTGCGGCTGAGCATGGGCACCTCGGCAAAGCCGTGCGCCATCTCGCGCAGTTTGGCGATGATGGCGTCCAGCGCCGGCAGCAAGACCTGATCGCGGCCGGCTTTGAGCTGCAGCGCGTGGCTGGTGTTGTTGATGTCTTCGCTGGTGCAGCCAAAGTGCACAAATTCTTGCGCCGCGACCAGTTCGGGACGCGCCTCGAACTTGCTTTTGATCCAGTACTCCACGGCTTTGACGTCGTGGTTGGTGGTTTTTTCGATCTCTTTGATGGCTTTGCCGTCAACTTCTGAAAAGTTTTTCACCAAGCCCAGCAGATACGTGCGTGCGCCCGGGGTCAGCGGTTTGAATTCGGCAAAACCGCAGTCGCTCAGGGCGATAAACCAGGCGATTTCGACCTGGACACGGCGGTGCATGTAGCCCAGCTCGCTCATGGCCGGGCGCAGTTTGGCAAGCTTGGCGGCGTAGCGGCCGTCCAGCGGGGACAGGGCAGAAATGGCAGAGGTCGTCATGCGCCGGATTGTAGGGTCCGGCGCACGTTTGAGCTGGTCAGGCGCCGGCGCCAAAACCCAAGTTCATGACCTTGACCCAGGCGGCGACGAAGTCGTTGACGAACTTGTCGCCGGCATCGTGTTGCGCGTAGACCTCGGCCAACGCGCGCAATTGCGCGTTCGCGCCAAAGACCAGATCGACGCGTGTGCCGGTCCAGCGCAAGGCGCCGCTTTGGCGGTCGCGGCCTTCGTAGATACCGCTCGACAGCGCGCTGGGCGTCCAGACGGTGCGCATGTCGAGCAGATGGACGCGTGTGCCGGTCCAGCGCAAGGCGCCGCTTTGGCGGTCGCGGCCTTCGTAGATACCGCTCGACAGCGCGCTGGGCGTCCAGACGGTGCGCATGTCGAGCAGGTGGACGAAGTAATCGTTGCTCAGGTGACCGGGCCGATGCGTGAACACACCGTGCGGCGTGCCGTCGGTGTTGGCACCCAGGACACGCAGGCCGCCCACCAGCACCGTCATCTCCGGCGCGCTCAGCGTCAGCAACTGCGCGCGGTCGATGAGCAAATGCTCGGCGGCCAGGCTGTACTGCGTCTTCTGGTAGTTGCGAAAGCCGTCGGCCTGCGGCTCCAGGACGGCGAAGGAGTCGGCGTCGGTCTGCTGCTGTGTGGCGTCGCTGCGCCCGGCGCTGAAGGGCACGCTGATGGTGCGCCCGGCGGCTTGCGCCGCGGCCTCGACTGCGGCGTTGCCAGCCAACACGATCAGGTCGGCCAGCGACACCTGCTTGCCACCGCCTTGCTTGGCATTGAAGCTCTTGCCGATGCCGTCCAGCACGCCGAGTACCTTGGCCAGCTGCGCCGGTTGGTTGACTGGCCAATCTTTCTGCGGCGCCAGACGCAGGCGCGCGCCGTTGGCGCCGCCGCGCTTGTCGGAATCTCGGTACGTTGCGGCCGACGCCCAGGCGGTGGCCACCAGCTCGGCCACGCTCAGGCCGCTGGCCAGCACGCGCGCCTTCAGCCAGGTAGCGTCCCGGGCGTCGATCAGCGGGTGGCCGGCGGCCGGCACCGGGTCTTGCCAAATCAGGTCTTGCGCCGGTACTTCCGGGCCCAGGTAGCGCGACTTTGGACCCATGTCGCGGTGCGTCAGCTTGAACCAGGCGCGGGCAAACGCGTCGGCAAATTCTTCGGGGTGGTCCAGGAAATGGCGCGAGATTTTTTCGTACGCCGGGTCGAGTTTCAGCGACAGGTCGGCCGTGGTCATCATCGGCGGGTGCTGCTGGCCAGGGTCGTGGGCGTCGGCGATCATGTCCTCTGGCGCGCAGTTCTTGGCACGCCACTGGTGCGCCCCCGACGGACTCTTGACCAACTCCCAGTCGTACTTGAACAGCATCTTGAAATAGCCCATGTCCCAGGTGGTGGGGTTGGGTTTCCAGGCGCCTTCGATGCCGCTGGTGGTGGTGTGCGCGCCCTTGCCCGAGCCAAAACGGTTGATCCAGCCCAACCCCTGCGTCTCCAGCGGCGCGGCTTCGGGTTCTGGCCCGACCAGCTTGGGGTCACCGGCGCCGTGCGCCTTGCCAAAGGTGTGGCCGCCGGCCACCAGGGCCACCGTTTCATAGTCGTTCATGGCCATGCGGGCGAAGGTTTCGCGCACGTCGCGGCCGCTGGCCAGCGGGTCGGGGCGGCCGTCCGGGCCTTCGGGGTTCACGTAGATCAAGCCCATCTGTACGGCCGCCAGCGGGTTCTCCAGCTCGCGCTCTGCGCTGTAGCGGCTATTGGCCTGGTCGCTGGTGGCCAGCCACTGCGTCTCACGGCCCCAGTAAACGTCTTCCTCGGGTTGCCAGATGTCGACGCGCCCGCCGCCAAAGCCAAAGGTCTTGAAGCCCATCGACTCCAGCGCCACGTTGCCCGCCAGAATCATCAGGTCGGCCCAGGAAATGTGATT
Source organism: Comamonadaceae bacterium (assembly GCA_037447395.1). GTDB lineage: Bacteria > Pseudomonadota > Gammaproteobacteria > Burkholderiales > Burkholderiaceae_C > Rhodoferax. The sequence goes on from JBBIGT010000008.1 coordinate 26,312, forward strand.
GCCATACTTTTGCTTGATGGGCCACAGCAACCGGCGCGCTTTGTCCAGGTTGCCGT